>NZ_JANEWI010000003.1:0-232539 GCF_028069775.1 Citrobacter sp. Igbk 17
CATTAATATCCCAATGTAGAAAAAAACACATTTTATAAAGTGCATTTACATGAGACTTGACTGGCCAATAAATATAATAAAAAATAACCAAAAATAAAACACGATGTGACAAAACATGTCGTTGAATAGCTGTCCGCTGTAAGCAATTAAGATAATTCATATTTGTTAATTAATATAACGTGTTTGTAAAAACGGATGATAGCAACGACAACGGGAAGTCATAACCGTGAGATATAAGGCATTCATGTCATGAAGAAGTTTTTTGTTTTTCTGCTTTCATGGTTTTCAATAAATTCAGTTAATGCAGAAGATTTACACAATACCGTTAAAGAAGCATTAGCTAACCACCCTGAAGTCAATGCGGCGATAAACAGCCGTTATTCTTCCGAACAAGAACTACGTGCGGCAAAAGGTGGATATTTACCGTCGCTGAATTTAAATGCTGAAGCCGGACGCAAAAATATTGATGATGCGACAACGCGTGCCGCAGGCAGCACCAACGGTTTGACGCAGTCCCCCAACGAGGCGACGTTGAGCCTTGAGCAAAATGTGTTTAATGGTTTTGCCACCTCCAGCGAAGTCGCCCGACAAAAAGCGACCGTGGACTCACGCGCCTGGAGCGTTATGAATACCAGCGAAAGTACCGCATATACGGTGATTCAGGCCTATTTTGATGTGTTGCAGCGCGAGGAGTTTGTCCGTCTGGCTGAAGATGATTTGGCTAACCATGAACGCATCTATGACCAGATAAAACTGCGTACCGATCAGGGCGTTGGCCGTTCAGGAGACTTCATGCAGGCCGAAGCACGTCTGGCGCAGGCGCGTAACAACTTACTGACCGAGCAAACCAACCTCGAAGATGCAAAAACCACCTTTATCAGCGTGACCGGCATGGAGCCGCAAGGACTCAGCCAGCCAGCGAGTATCGACGCTGAGCTGCCAACCTCACTTGCGGACGCCAAAAGTCGAATGGAGAAGAATAGCCCATTGCTGAAGTCTGCCAATGCGGATATTGAGGCCGCACATCAACAGTACGAAGCCTCAAAATCAACCTTCTACCCACGCGTTGACGTTGAGCTTTCCCGTGGGATCAGCAATAACACCGACACCACTCGCGCACATACCGAAGAGTGGGAAGCGATGGTCAAACTGCATTACAACCTGTACCAGGGCGGTAGCGACAAAGCCACGATGGACTCCCGCGCTTATCTGCATAAGCAGGCTCAGGATGTGCGTAACAACACGTTGCGCCAGATGAATCAGGAACTGCGCCTGGCGTGGACAGCATTACAAAACGCGCGCGCCCAGCTTCCTTCTGCCGAAGAATATGCCGACCGTAGCGTAAAAGTACGTACCGCCTATCAGGATCAATTCAGTCTAGGCGAACGTACACTACTGGATTTACTTGATAGCGAAAATGAAGTTTTTTCCTCAAAACGCCGCCTTGTCGAATTACGCTATCTGGCAGTCACCAGCGGTTATCGTATTAGCGAACGTACAGGTGAATTAATGGGTATTCTAAAAATTGCACCACCGCCATCAGGTCAACCGGTAGATTCTGCAGAAGAAAATAACCTGCCTGAACTTCATTAATAATTATTAATACCCAATAAATCCCTGACCTGCACGCTTATTATTAGCTTGCTATTATTAAAACGTGCAGGTCAGAATGGTTGCGAAAATGAGTGCACAAGCTGAATTATTCAATGAAGTCCCAGAGAATTCTGACAGTAGCAATTCTCAACATCACGATCCCCGTAGCCATCATGACGACCCGTTATTAGATAGCCTACTTATTTTGTGTTCTCTGCACGGTAAATCAGCCAGTCGTTCAACGTTAAGCAGCGGTCTGCCATTAGAAAACGATCAACTCACGCTGAATATATTTCCTCGCGCTGCGGCAAGAGCCGGTTTAAAAGCGCGGGTGGTGACGCGCGCGCTTGATAAAATTCCGCAGATGTCTCTGCCTGCCGTGCTGTTACTGCGCTCTGGCGGAACTGGCGTATTGCTGGCATGGAATGAAGACGGCAGCGCTCGTTTTATGCCCAGCGAAAGCGAAGGTGGTGAAATCCGTGTCGATTTAGCCACGCTTGAACAAAGCTATGCCGGAAAGGTTATTTTTGCCCATCCGCGCCATGAGTTCGATTTGCAGGCAGAAGCCTTTTTGCCACGCACCAAGTCCTGGTTTAAAGACACGCTGAAGCTGTCACGTTTTCTGTATATGGATGCCGTGCTGGCCAGCCTGTTAATCAACCTGATCGCACTCGGCACACCACTCTTTACCATGAACGTCTACGACCGCGTGGTGCCGAACCAGGCGACGGTGACACTGTGGGTACTGGCTGTGGGCATTTGCCTTGCCTTTGTTTTTGATCTGATTTTAAAAATGCTACGCGGTATCTGTCTTGATATTGCGGGCAAAAAAAGCGATCTCATTATCTCCTCGACCCTGTTTGAGCGCATTATCGGCATGGAGATGAAAGAGCGTCCACAGCGCGTGGGTAGCTTTGCGCAGAATATTCATGAGTTTCAGTCGCTGCGTGATTTCCTCTCATCGCTGACCCTGACGACGATTATCGACCTGCCCTTCACCCTGCTGCTGCTGATCGTTATAGGCATTATTGGCGGCTCTCTGGCCTGGATCCCGCTCCTGACGCTACCGATAGCCCTGCTGTGCAGTTGGGCACTGCAAAAACCCGTCAATGCAGCGGTGGCTAAAACCATGAGCCTCGCCAGCGAGCGTCAGGCACTGTTAATTGAAACGCTCAGCAGCCTGGATGCCATTAAAGTGAATAATGCCCAAAGCGAGCGCCAGTTCCAGTGGGAACAAACACTGGGTAGCCTGAGCCGTCTGGAACTGCGGGTGAAAACCTTATCCAGCCTGGCCAGCAATCTCACCGGCTGGTTCCAGCAGATTTCGGGCGTGGTGATGATCATTGTTGGTGTGTATATGATTATCGGCGGCAAGCTGAGTATGGGTGGCCTGATCGCCTGCTACATGCTGAATGGCCGCGCATTAATGCCGCTGGGCCAATTAACCGGTCTTATTGCCCGTTACCAGCAGGCAAAACTCACCATCAAGAATACCGATAAGATGATGTCACTGACGCAGGAGCGCCGTGCGGATGAGAACCCGCTCAAGCGCGAACAGTTGCAGGGCAGCATTGAATTCCGCGACGTGGATTTTAGCTATCCAGAACAAAAAAACCTGTCACTGCACAAAATTAATCTCACCATTCAGCCCGGCGAACGCATCGGTATCATCGGCCGTAGCGGCTCCGGTAAAAGCTCGCTCAGCAAGTTGATCGTCAATCTGTACCAGCCCTGCGCCGGTAACATTTTGATCGACGGTATCGATTCCCGCCAGTTGGATGTCAACGATCTCCGCCACAGCATCGGCTACGTCCCTCAGGACATCCAGTTGTTCAATGGCACCCTGCGCGACAATCTGCTGTGCGGCGCACGCTATGTCGATGACGAAACTATGTTACGCGCGGCGGAACTGGCAGGTGTCGACGATTTCGCTCGCCTGCATCCTGACGGCTACAACCTGCAGGTTGGCGAGCGCGGTTCTCAGCTTTCAGGCGGACAACGGCAGGCGGTGGCACTCGCACGTGCGCTGCTGCTGGATCCGCCTCTACTGCTACTGGATGAACCCACCAGCTCGATGGATAACACCAGCGAAGAGAAGATCAAACACGCGCTGGTCCCCTGCATCGCAGGTAAAACGCTATTACTGGTCACCCACCGCGCCTCCATGTTGTCGCTGGTTGACCGCCTGATTATTGTTGATAAAGGACGCATCATCGCAGATGGCCCGAAAGCGGTGGTGATGGATGCGTTGAAAAAGGGGCAGATTAATGCGTCTCGCTGATTTCCTGGCGCGTGCTCGCCGCTTCATGCAGCACTATTTTCACGGCCGTGATGAAAATCAAACCGACAGTATCAATGAAGTGAGTCACGCCATTATCGATGATGCTCCACGAGTAATTCGCCTGACACTGTGGGTGATCCTTGCGCTGGTAGTCCTGTCCTTCGTATGGGCAGGTTTTGCGAAGATTGATGAAGTGACACGCGGTGAAGGCAAAGCAATCCCCTCGTCAAAACTGCAAAAAATACAGAACCTGGAAGGTGGGATTGTTACCGAGCTGTACGTACACGAAGGGCAAATCGTCAACGCCGGAGCCCCATTACTGCACCTTGACGACACACGTTTTGCTTCAAACGTCGGCGAAACGGAAGCGGATAAACTCGGCCTGCGCGCAAAGGTAGAACGCCTGAGCGCAGAGGTTGAAAACCGTGACTTTGTAATCTCAGAAGAGATTGCCAGCAAAGCCCCGGACGTCGCCCGCGGTGAAACCGAACTGTATAACAGCCGCCGGGCACAATTTCACAACGAAATTTCGGCGCTTGAAGAGCAACTGGTGCAGAAAAAACAAGAACTGCGCGATTATGAATCAAAGGAAGATCAGTTCAAGCACAGCCTGGGATTAATACGCCAGGAAATCAAAATGTCAGAACCGTTACTTGCCTCTGGTGCCATTTCAAAAGTCGAACTGCTGCGTTTACATCGTACTGAAGTGGAAACCGCCGGACAGCTCAATTCCGTCAGCCTGTCGCTGCCTAAAGCCGCCTCAGAAATTAAAGAGATTGAGAACAAAATCGGTGAAAGCCGTGGCCGCTTCCAGAGTGATGCGCTGGCTCAACTGAACGAAGCCCGCACCAACCTGAGCAAAGCCCAGGCCAGCGTCAAAGCACTGGAAGACAGGGTGAATCGCACCATGGTTACTTCACCGGTACGCGGTATCGTCCAGCAGGTGATGGTCAATACTATCGGCGGCGTCATTCAGCCGGGCAGCGATCTGGTGGAAATCGTGCCACTGGATGACAAGCTGTTAATTGAGGCAAAAATACAGCCGCGCGATATCGCCTTCCTGCATCCAGGTCAGCACGCGATGGTGAAATTTACCGCTTACGATTACACCATCTATGGCGGGCTGCGCGGTGAAGTGGTGCAGATAAGTCCGGACACCATTACCGATAAGCAGGGACGGAGTTTCTATATTGTTCGTCTGCAAACTGACAAAAACTACCTGGGTACAAAAGAGCATCCGATGCTTGTCATTCCCGGCATGGTGGCAAGCGTCGATATCCTCACCGGTAAAAAAACCATTCTTAGCTATCTGCTGAAACCGATCATTCGTGCGCGTGCAGAGG
This sequence comes from Citrobacter sp. Igbk 17, assembly GCF_028069775.1. Classification (NCBI taxonomy): domain Bacteria; kingdom Pseudomonadati; phylum Pseudomonadota; class Gammaproteobacteria; order Enterobacterales; family Enterobacteriaceae; genus Citrobacter; species Citrobacter sp. Igbk 17. Next base: position 5,218 of record NZ_JANEWI010000003.1, read on the forward strand.
CGCTCAGAGAACGTTAATCACTTGCGCGCCCCTTGCGTTAAATCAGGGGCGCTTATGTTTATGCCGCGGTATAAGCAGACAGTTTACCCCGATTGAGCGTGATTTTTCCGTCATTCACCAGCTCCTGTAATACCTTATGAATAGCACTGCGCGAGATATGATTGCGGGTCAAAATAAAGGTATATACGGATGTTTTCTCACGTACCGCGGGCTCCATCGCCCAAATATATTTGACGTGTTCAATAATCAGCTCACGAATGGTTCTGTGCGATTGCAATGTTTCACGCTGGAAATAGCGTTGCAGATGGTGCGCCAGGATATCAAACGCCTGCTTCCAGAGATTTTTAGCGGTAAATAAAAGATCGGCGTTCTGTACGCTCATGGCCCACATTTCACAATCGGTGTCGCAGCGTAAATAGTGCCCAGCGACCTCCGTACGCATTTGCGGTAGCCCAAGGATCGCTGGCGCAGAAATACTTACCGTCACTAAGTCATTTTCGACTCGATATACAGAGACCGTCCCTTTCTCCAGAAACAAGATATTTCCATCGACTTTCAGATCTATGCGCTGACGTTTTTTACGTAAGGACAGCCAGGCGTTATCCGATTTCTTTATTTCATCACCAATCAGCACTACAGATTTGTCTATTTCGTTCTGGAACATGGGACTCTCTAAAGCAAGTGATTGCTTCATCAAAATAATGGTGGAATTGACTTAACGGACAAAATAAATGTCAGCTTTAATACAAGCTGACATTTATCCCCATCTACCTCTACCACCAGCATTCCCTGGTGCTTTTGACGCGCTAACGGCACTGACTTTGTTCTCGCGTGGTGGTGTCGAGCAGTATATTGCGCTGTCCAGAAAGAATTAAGGCTTATCACCTTTGTCATCACAATTTCGTCTTTTTGCTCTTTGCATAATAGCCAAAAAGACACAATCCATTGATTTATATGCTCTTTATTTTCATTAAAAAGTTACTATTGTTGTTATATTATGCTATCAAATTGAAACACTGCGCGGTTCTGGCGTCTTTTTTGGACAAAGTGTTATCATAACCCACTGACCACTGGGTGCATCATCAAGAGCTGAGGCATTATGTCTGAGACTGGCAATGTCAGTTATCTAATTGAAAATAAAATAATCTTCACGCCAGGCACACAGTGTCTGACGCGGGTAGACCATCCCGAGCAGCAGATAAAACTTAAACACTCGGCATCACTATGTCTTTTATTACTTATTCAACATCGCGGAAAGGTTGTCTCACAGAACGAATTGCTGGAGTTTGGCTGGGGTAGCAATCATCGCCAGGTCAGCTTCAATGCCTTTTATCAGAGCATCCTGTCTTTACGCAAAAGCCTGCTGCAACTGGAACTGGAGCAAACGTTCATCACAACGATACCCCGCAAGGGACTGATTATTAACGAAGAGTTTGAAATCCTGGAGATTGCAACACCGGAGAGTGTCCCTTTAGCCATTGACATACCGGTAGCACCTGAGTCTGACTTAACCCCAGAAGCGGGTATAGAGGCGTTGCTGGCGGGGACACCACGTAAACCACGGGTAACGACCACTGAAACGATAATGATGGTGCTGACACTGATAATCTGCGTTCTGATCGTATTCCCGTGGAAAAGCAGTGATGATTATTTTTCCGGTTATATTGCTGCGCCACAAGTATCAACTGACTGTCAGTATTATTTTAATAACGATGCCAGCAATTTCTCCCGGCATACTGCGTTTATCGACAAAAATCCTGCGTTGTGTCAGGCCAATAAATTTATCTATATCACGACCTATCCGGAATCAAAAAAATTGTCGGTGCTATTGTGCCGCTCGCCGATGAAAGGCGAACAAGAAAACGCGTGTCAGTCTGTCTATTACCCACGGTATGATAGCTAATGAATTTACTTCCTCGCACTCCCCGCATCCGTATCCAGACGGGTATAATCCTGATGCTTTGCCTTTGCGTAATTGCGATTGCCAGCATCTGGCGGCTCGGCAATAATCATAATCACCTGCATAATCTTTCCTGCCGGGCAGCCATTGATATCGTGCGTAATACCGCCTCATTTAAGGGGATCATTGATATCAAAAGCGGTGATACTAAAGGTATTGTGAATATTGATGGCATTATTAGTGACGCCGCTAATAATGAACAGACTGTACAACGCATGGTGCTCTTTACACACTCCAGTTACGGCACCAGCCCGGTATGGGTCTCACAGAAAATTCATGTATCAAACCGTGAAACGGCTCCCGCCAGTTTAATCCAGCAGATCCTGCCCGATTTCTTTCTGACCAACACCAGCGTCTCGAATGTCGATCTTTTCGCACTGAACAGAGATACCTATCTGATTACCAAAGAAGGGATCCCCTACCTGTACTGCCAGAATTATGCGCTGCCGGAAAATGAGTAATCGCCAGGCATTCTGGCGGTACAACCGACGGATGAATCTCAGTGGTTGTCGGTGATAAGATACAGCATTCAGTCTGAGCCAACGCTCGCCGTTACTGCCTTTTAGGCGGCTTTCGAATGACAAATTTGTGGGTTTATGTGAGTTTCCAGGGGCTCACATGAGACTTCCCCGGTACCCAAAAAGATTAAAAAAAGAGCAAAGGCGATATGAAAGAGTCACTTGATACGGACTTCTCCAACCATACCCCCATGATGCAGCAGTATCTCAAGCTGAAAGCCCAGCATCCGGAAATATTACTGTTTTACCGCATGGGCGACTTTTACGAACTGTTTTATGACGACGCGAAACGTGCGTCGCAACTGCTCGATATCTCGCTGACCAAACGCGGCGCGTCTGCGGGCGAGCCAATCCCGATGGCGGGCATTCCTCATCATGCGGTGGAAAACTACCTCGCTAAGCTGGTCAATCAGGGGGAATCTGTCGCTATTTGTGAGCAGATTGGCGATCCGGCGACCAGCAAAGGGCCGGTTGAACGCAAAGTGGTACGCATCGTCACGCCGGGTACCATCAGCGATGAAGCACTGTTACAGGAACGTCAGGACAACCTGCTGGCCGCTGTCTGGCAGGACAGTAAAGGCTTTGGCTACGCCACACTGGACATCAGCTCCGGGCGTTTTCGCGTCAGTGAACCCGCAGACCGTGAGACGATGGCTGCGGAACTGCAGCGCACCAACCCTGCCGAATTGCTGTATGCCGAGGATTTCGCAGAAACGTCGCTGATTGAGGGCCGTCGTGGCCTGCGTCGCCGTCCACTGTGGGAATTTGAAATTGATACCGCCCGCCAGCAGTTAAACCTGCAGTTTGGTACACGGGATCTGATCGGCTTTGGTGTAGAAAACGCGCCGCGTGGATTATGTGCTGCCGGCTGCCTGCTGCAATATGTAAAAGATACCCAGCGCACCTCACTGCCGCATATTCGCTCCATCACCATGGAACGCCAGCAGGACAGCATCATTATGGATGCCGCCACACGCCGCAATCTGGAAATTACCCAGAACCTGGCCGGTGGCGTAGAAAATACGCTGGCATCGGTGCTCGATTGCACCGTGACGCCGATGGGTAGCCGTATGCTCAAACGCTGGCTGCATATGCCAGTCCGCGATACGCAGATACTGATCGAGCGCCAACAGACGATCGGTGCACTGCAGGATTCCACCAGTGAGTTACAGCCAGTGTTACGCCAGGTGGGCGATCTGGAACGTATTCTGGCACGTCTGGCACTGCGTACCGCGCGTCCACGCGATCTGGCGCGTATGCGTCACGCCTTCCAGCAATTACCGGAACTGCGCGCTCAACTGGAAAACGTAAACAGCGCCCCCGTACAGATGCTGCGCGAAAAAATGGGCGAGTTCACGGAACTGCGTGAACTGCTGGAGCGTGCCGTGGTTGATGCCCCGCCAGTGCTGGTACGCGATGGTGGCGTTATCGCACCGGGCTATAACGAAGAGCTGGACGAATGGCGAGCGCTGGCTGATGGCGCAACTGATTATCTGGACAGACTGGAGATCCGCGAGCGCGAGCGCACCGGCCTGGACACATTGAAAGTTGGATTTAACGCCGTCCACGGTTACTACATTCAGATCAGTCGTGGGCAGAGCCACCTGGCACCGATTAACTATGTGCGCCGTCAGACGCTGAAAAATGCCGAACGCTACATTATTCCTGAGCTGAAAGAGTACGAAGACAAAGTTCTGACCTCAAAAGGTAAAGCGCTGGCACTGGAAAAACAGCTGTATGACGAGCTGTTCGACATGCTGTTGCCGCATCTGGCGGATTTACAGCAGAGCGCCAGCGCACTGGCAGAGCTGGACGTGCTGGTCAACCTGGCCGAACGCGCGTATACCCTGAACTACACCTGCCCGACATTCAGCGATAAGCCCGGTATCCGTATTACCGAGGGTCGCCATCCGGTGGTGGAACAAGTGTTGAGCGAGCCGTTTATCGCCAACCCACTTAGCCTTTCCCCGCAGCGGCGGATGCTGATTATCACCGGGCCAAATATGGGTGGTAAAAGCACCTATATGCGCCAGACCGCGCTGATTGCATTGCTGGCCTACATCGGCAGCTATGTGCCGGCACAAAAGGTAGAAATAGGTCCAATCGACCGTATCTTTACCCGCGTGGGCGCGGCGGATGACCTCGCCTCCGGTCGTTCAACCTTCATGGTAGAAATGACCGAAACGGCCAATATTCTGCATAACGCCACTGAGAACAGCCTGGTGCTAATGGATGAAATTGGACGCGGGACCTCTACCTATGACGGTTTATCTCTGGCCTGGGCTTGTGCTGAAAATCTGGCGAATAAAATCAAAGCACTCACGTTGTTTGCTACCCACTACTTCGAGCTGACTCAGTTACCGGAAAAAATGGAAGGCGTAGCGAACGTACATCTGGATGCGTTAGAGCATGGCGATACCATCGCCTTTATGCACAGCGTACAGGATGGCGCGGCAAGTAAGAGCTATGGTCTGGCGGTCGCGGCACTGGCTGGCGTTCCGAAAGAGGTTATCAAACGCGCACGGCAAAAACTGCGCGAGCTGGAAAGCATCACGCCAAACGCAGCGGCAACGCAGGTTGATGGCACGCAAATGTCACTGCTCAGTACCCCGGAAGAGACATCGCCAGCCGTTGAAGCACTGGAGAATATTGACCCGGATTCGCTGACACCGCGCCAGGCGCTGGAGTGGATCTATCGGTTGAAGAGTCTGGCGTAACGTTGTAATGCCCGATGACGCTTTGCTTATCGGGCCTGCAACAACTGGCGCGCACTTCGGGAATGGGTGCGAGAGGACAAAACCAGGCCATCAAGACGCGGGGTTTCCCCCGCGTTGTTGCTACTTCTTCGGTTCGTAAGCGAGAACAGCTTTAAACTCCATATTACGCTCTTTGATACTTAACTCGCACAGCGAATCTCGTACCATTAACGTAAATCCCAGCACCGTGAAACACAGCACTACAATTGCCACCAGGGCATATTTTGTCAGCATGTCTTGCCTCCCTGCAAAGAAGAGACTAACATCCAAATGGTCTAGGTTTGTACGCTAGCCTCAGGTTGATAGAACTATCTCCTGGGGCTTTTGTCTTTCCGGGACCTTGCAAATGCTCAAAGCTCAGAAAGCCTCAAGCACCCGCCGCCATTCTATTCCAGGTGTCATCTCCTCGAACAAATTAAGCCATTTGCTACGAGCCTGCTCGCAAAATAACAAGCCCCGGATATTCCGAGGCTTAATATTGGTATGTTCTGCCCGATGACGTTTTGCTTGTCGGGCCTACAAATACCGCTAAATGTAGGCTGGGTAAGGCGAAGCCGCACCCGGCAATGTTGATTAGCGCTTATCTTCCGCCAACAGCGGTGGGATACTCGGCACCATCGGTGCGTCATCAATATCCTTCTGCGTCATGCGAAACGCCTGCGGGTAGTGCTCACGGCAGGTACGACGTAGCGGTTCGGTATCACGCCAGGTGTACAGACAATGCTGACACTGATATACCGTCCAGACACCTTTCACCGGCGAGACCGCCATCAATTCTATGTGTTCATCAGCACAACGTGGACAAATCATCTGCATCTCCTTATTTACGGTTGGCCAACATGGCGGTCAGCTTTTCAGCCCAGGCTTGAGTCTCAGGTAAATCACATACCGGCTGGCTGTAATGGCCACGGTTATCCGGGGCAACCGGAGTAGTGGCATCAATAATCAGCTTGTCAGTGATACCTGCCGGGCTGGAGCCTGGGTCCAGTTCCAGTACTGACATATTCGGCAACTGCACCAGATCGCCCGCCGGGTTAACCTTCGACGACAGCGCCCACATCACCTGCGGTAAGTTGAACGGATCAACATCCTCATCAACCATAATCACCATCTTCACATAGCCCAGGCCATGCGGCGTCGTCATCGCCCGCAACCCCACAGCACGGGCAAAGCCGCCGTAGCGTTTTTTGGTGGAGATAATCGCCAGCAAACCGTGGGTATACATGGCGTTAACCGCCTGCACTTCAGGGAATTCTGCTTTCAGTTGCTGGTACAACGGCACACAAGTCGCCGGGCCCATCAGGTAATCGATCTCCGTCCACGGCATGCCGAGATAGAGTGATTCAAAAATCGGCTTCGTACGGTAGGATACTTTATCAATGCGCACCACGGTCATGTTGCGCCCGCCAGAGTAGTGACCGGTAAATTCACCAAATGGCCCTTCTATTTCACGCTTGCGACTTTCGATGACCCCTTCAAGGATCACTTCAGACCCCCACGGTACGTCAAAACCAGTGAGCGGCGCGGTGGCGATCGGGTACGGGCTTTCACGCAGCGCCCCCGCCATTTCGTATTCAGACTGATCGTACTTCAGCGGCGTCGCCCCCATCAGAGTGATGATCGGATCGTTGCCAAGGGTGATCGCAATTGGCAGATCCTCGCCGCGTTCTTCCGCTTTATGCAGGTGCAGCGCGATATCGTGCATCGGCACCGGTTGCAGGCCCAGCTTACGCTTGCCTTTTACTTCCATACGGTAAATACCGACGTTCTGCTTACCGAAATTGTCGACATCCAGCGGATCGCGTGAAACCACGCAGGCTTTATCAAGGTAGAAACCACCGTCGCCATCGTTCAGACGAAACAGCGGCAGAATATCAAACAGGTTAATATCATCGCCGTCGACGCTGTTTTCCGCCCACGCCGGATTAGCGCGACGTTCTGGTGCAACCGGAAATTTATCCCAGCGGCGAATAAATTCATCGATCTGTTTTTTCACCGGCGTATTCGGTGGTAAACCCAATGAAATTGCGTGGTTCTGCCATGAGCCGATAGTGTTCATCGCCACTCGGGCATCGGTAAATCCACGAATGTTGTCAAACCACAGCGCAGGCGCGCCGTCACCAATACGTCCGGTGGCATTGGCAGCAGCCGCTAAATCCGGTTCGGCGTTCACTTCTTCACTGATTTTCAGCAATTGTCCCTGGTCGTCCAGCGCTTGCAAAAAGCTGCGCAAATCATCAAATGCCATTACTCATTCTCCTGTGAAAAATTCTGCGCCTGCCGTAATCCCTGCCAGCGACGGGCGTTTGGGTGTTCCAGACCAAACTGATCGAGAACGCGAGCAACAATATGCTGCGTAATGTCATCGACCGTTTGCGGATGGTTATAAAACGCGGGCATCGGCGGAACCATTGCGACGCCCATACGGGAAAGTGCGAGCATATTTTCCAGATGAATGGTGCTCAGCGGCATTTCACGCGGAACCAGCACCAGCTTGCGCCCTTCTTTTAGCACCACATCAGCAGCACGCCCCACCAGTCCGTCCGCATACCCAGCCCGAATACCGGCCAGCGTTTTCATGCTACAGGGGATAACAACCATGCCGTCGGTCCGAAACGAGCCGGAGGAGATACTCGCCGCCTGGTCCGCCGGATGGTGGCAGTAGTCCGCCAGCGCAGACACATCGTGAACGCTGTACGGCGTTTCCAGCTCAATGGTCGTTTTCGCCCACTTCGATAACACCAGATGCGTTTCCACTTCCGGCATTTGCCGCAGCGCCTGTAGCAACGCCACACCAAGCGGTGCTCCTGTTGCCCCGGTCATTCCTACGATGAGTCTCATTCAACCTCTCAATATTGTTCGTGTACGAACATTTTGCTTAACATACTCCCACAACCGACTCCGGGCAAGGACACCTGGCACAGATAGCTAAAGTCGCGCTTGTTAAAAAAGTGCGCGTTACCCGCTATGATAGAGACCGATCGTTTGCCCGGAGTTCCCATGGAGTTACGTAATACCGCGTTTCATTTACTACGCCAGCTTTTTCAAAAGCATACGGCTCGCTGGCAGCATGCGTTACCGGAACTGACTAAACCTCAGTACGCAGTGATGCGGGCCATTGCTGAACGTCCTGGTATCGAGCAGGTTGACTTAACAGAGGCCGCGGTGAGCACGAAAGCTACGCTTGCGGAAATGCTGAGCCGGATGGAAAGTCGAGGGCTGGTAAAACGCGAGCACGATCCGACAGATAAGCGCAGACGATTTGTCTATCTCACGCCAGAGGGTGATACATTGCTTACCCATGTGACACTGCTGGGAGACGGTATAGATAATGAGTTTCTCGGGCGGCTTAGCGCGCAAGAACGCGAGCAGTTTACGTATCTGGTGCGTAAAATGATGGGGTAATGTCCCGGATAGCGGCTCCGCCTTATCTGGCCTGCATATCCGCTAAAGAAAAAGGCCAGTCCCAATGAGACTGGCCTTTCTTGATAGAACTTGTGCTTACTCGCGGAACAGCGCTTCGATATTCAGCCCCTGCGTCTGCAGGATTTCACGCAGACGACGCAGACCTTCAACCTGAATCTGGCGAACACGTTCACGGGTCAGGCCAATTTCACGGCCCACATCTTCCAGTGTCGCAGCTTCGTACCCCAGCAAACCAAAACGACGTGCCAGCACCTCACGCTGTTTGGCGTTCAGTTCGAACAGCCATTTGACGATGCTCTGTTTCATATCATCGTCTTGCGTGGTGTCTTCCGGACCGTTTTCCTTTTCGTCGGCCAGAATATCCAGCAACGCTTTTTCGGAATCGCCACCCAGCGGGGTGTCTACCGAGGTAATGCGCTCGTTGAGTCGGAGCATACGGCTGACGTCATCAACCGGTTTATCCAGTTGTTCCGCAATCTCTTCTGCGCTCGGTTCGTGGTCCAGTTTATGCGACAACTCACGCGCAGTACGCAGATAGACGTTCAGCTCTTTTACAATGTGAATCGGCAGTCGGATCGTTCGGGTTTGATTCATAATCGCCCGTTCGATCGTCTGGCGGATCCACCAGGTTGCGTATGTTGAGAAGCGGAACCCGCGCTCAGGGTCAAACTTCTCGACGGCACGGATAAGCCCCAGATTGCCCTCTTCAATCAGGTCCAGCAATGCCAGACCACGATTGCCATAACGACGAGCAATTTTCACCACCAGACGCAGGTTACTTTCAATCATGCGGCGGCGAGAAGCGACATCTCCACGCAGTGCGCGACGCGCAAAATAAACTTCTTCTTCGGCTGTTAACAGTGGTGAATAACCAATCTCACCAAGGTAAAGCTGAGTCGCGTCCAACACACGCTGTGTGGCCCCCTGCGATAACAGCTCTTCTTCAGCCAGGTCGTTATCACTGGGTTCCTCTTCACTCAAGGCTTTTTCATCAAAAGCCTCTACTCCGTTCTCATCAAATTCCGCATCTTCATTTAAATCATGAACTTTCAGCGTATTCTGACTCATAAGGTGGCTCCTACCCGTGATCCCTAACGGAACTAGCACGTGAAAGCCTGGTTCCGCCGAATTATCGCTGCGGTAAATAGCGCAGCGGGTTTACGGATTTCCCCTTGTAACGAATTTCAAAATGCAAGCGTGTAGAACTGGTTCCGGTGCTACCCATGGTAGCTATCTTCTGCCCCGCCTTGATTTCCTGTTGTTCCCGGACCAGCATTGTATCGTTATGGGCGTAGGCACTCAGGTAATCATCGTTGTGTTTGATGATAATAAGATTACCGTATCCACGCAGCGCGTTACCGGCATACACGACGCGTCCATCTGCGGTCGCGACAATAGCCTGTCCTTTGCTGCCTGCAATGTCGATCCCTTTATTGCCACCTTCGGTAGCTGCGAAGTTTTCGATCACTTTGCCGTCAGTCGGCCAGCGCCAGGTAGAGATCGGCGAACTGGTAGAAGTTGAGCTTGCAGTCGATTCGGTTGCACTAACTGCCGGAGCCGTTACAGGCGCTGTGACGACGGTCCCAGCAGGCTTGTTGTTCGGCAACATTTTGTTAGCACTTTGTTCACCTGAATCCTCAGAATACGTAATTGTTGGTTTCGAAGCAACAGCAACGGTGGAATTTTGTGCAGGGTTGGTCACAACTCCTTGCTGTGCTGCATCCGCCTGGGTGATGGCATTACCACCGGTAATCGGTGCACCCGACGCGTTGCCCACTTGCAGAGTTTGTCCGACATTCAGGCCATACGGGGCCGGAACGTTATTGCGTTGTGCGAGGTCACGGAAATCGTTCCCGGTAATCCAGGCAATATAGAAAAGCGTGTCGCCTTTCTTAACAGTATAGGTACTGCCACCCGTATAGCTACCTTTCGGAATATTCCCATACTGACGATTGTACACAATCCGCCCGTTTTCCATCTGGACAGGCTGTTCTGCAACCGGCTGAACCTGTGTAGGCTGAGTCGCCGGGCGTTGCACCGGTTGGATCTGTGGCGTTTGTTGTACTGTCGCCGTTGATCCCATTTTTGGTGGAGGCGTAATCAGCATACCGGAGCTGGTGTTCGATGATGAGTTGCCGCCAACAGAGCTGACCGGCGCTGGTGGATTCGAGGTGTTTGAACAACCTGCCAGCCATAATGAAACCAGTGACAATGCCGCAATACGGCGAACGGTAAATTTGTGGCTTCCCGCGCTCATTTATCCCCCAGGAAAATTTGGTTAATACCCAGTGACGTAATCACCGTGCAAGGCATCGGACTGGACACTGGAAAACGTGACCACGATACGCTTACTAATTCCAGAATATCCAGGAAAACTCCAGGTATTCAGCAGCGTTAGCTACGCTAACTCCCCTTTGACTAAGGGAACAAAGCGTACGGCCTCCACGGTGTCGATAATAAATTCGCCTCCCCGACGACGAACCCGTTTCAAAAACTGGTGCTCATCGCCCACGGGCAAGACGAGAATGCCGCCTTCATCTAACTGCATCATCAATGCCGTTGGGATCTCAGGCGGTGCTGCCGTCACAATGATAGCGTCAAACGGCGCTCGAGCTTGCCAGCCTTGCCATCCATCACCATGACGGGTCGAAACATTATGTAAATCAAGCTGCTTCAGGCGACGACGCGCCTGCCATTGCAAGCCTTTAATGCGCTCAACAGAGCACACGTGATGCACCAGATGCGCCAGGATCGCCGTCTGGTAGCCAGAGCCAGTACCAATTTCCAGTACCCGGGATTGCGGCGTTAGCTCCAGCAGCTCGGTCATGCGAGCCACCATATAGGGCTGTGAGATGGTCTGCCCCTGGCCAATCGGCAGGGCGATATTATCCCAGGCCTTATGTTCAAACGCCTCATCAACGAACTTTTCACGCGGCACGGCGGCGAGCGCATCCAGGACATGTTCATCTCTGATGCCCTGCGCACGTAATTGTTCAAGGAGAGTGTGTACGCGTCTGCTTACCATTGCGTGTCGACTCCCACGCTGTCTAACCAGTCAGAAACAACCTCATGCGCACCGTATGCGGTTAAATCAACATGCAGTGGCGTGATTGAAACATAACCTTCATCAACGGCAGCAAAATCCGTATCCGGACCGGCATCGCACTTTTCGCCCGGCGGCCCGATCCAATACAGCGTATTACCACGCGGGTCCTGCTGTGGGATCACCTGATCCGCCGGATGACGACTGCCGCAGCGGGTGACCCGCATACCTTTGATCTGATCCAGGGGTAAATCCGGAACGTTGATATTCAGAATGCGTCCGGTGCGCAGCGGTTCGCGGCTTAACGCGCGTAAAATCCGGCAGGTTATCGCCGCAGCGGTATCGTAGTGTTTATGCCCATCGAGCGAGACCGCCAGCGCAGGGAATCCGAGATGACGACCTTCCATTGCTGCCGCCACGGTACCGGAGTAGATGACATCATCCCCCAGGTTTGGACCCGCATTAATCCCGGAAACGACAATGTCCGGACGCGGACGCATTAACGCGTTCACGCCCAGGTAGACGCAATCGGTAGGTGTCCCCATTTGCACGGCGATATCGCCATTATCAAAGGTGAAAGTGCGAAGCGAGGATTCCAGCGTCAGCGAGTTAGACGCGCCACTGCGGTTACGATCCGGGGCAACCACCTGTACGTCAGCAAACTCACGCAGCGCTTTCGCCAGCGTTTGTATACCGGGTGCGTGGACCCCATCATCGTTACTCAGCAATATACGCATAATCACCCATTGTGTTAATAAGTTCCCTTACAACACTGGTGGCGAAGCTACCTGCCGGTAGCCAGAAGCGCAACTCGACGGTTACGTCATCCCACCAGTTCCAGCTTAATTGTTGTGGATACAGCAACATAGCGCGGCGCGATGCCTCAACTTTCTCGCGCAATAACAGAGACTGTAGCGCGGTTTCGTCAGCAATAGCAGCCTCTTCAAACGCCAGAGCATCGCGCTGAGTTCCCCACTCACCGCAGCCCGGTAGTGCCGCTGTTACCATCAATTCTTTTTCATCAACACGACGCTGTAATTCGGTCTGTTCGTCCCGTGTGGCGACAAACCAGCTTCCGCGTCCCGACAATTGTAGCGCATCGCCGTCAACAACTTGATTAAAGTCTGTTTTTTTCAAGCGTTCATTGACTATCTGATTAAACAACGCGCTACGGGCTGCCGACAACCAAAAACTGCGTTTATTGCGATCGCGCACCGGCGCATCGCTTTGTGCCCAGCGCAGCGCACCTTGCAGGTTGCTGCCGCCGATACCAAAGCGTTGGGCACCAAAATAGTTCGGGACGCCGCGCTCGCTAATCGCCTGTAAACGCGCTTCAACATCATCACGCTCGCTCACTTCACGCAACACCAGCGTAAAAGCGTTGCCTTTCAGTGCGCCTAAACGCAGCTTACGCTTGTGGCGGGCGTACTCCAGCACTTTACAGCCTTCAAGCTCAAATTTGCTTAAATCGGGCATTGCATTGCCCGGCACGCGCGCGCACAGCCACTGCTCGGTGACAGCATGCTTATCTTTCTGTCCGGCAAAGCTTACTTCGCGGGTGTGGATTTTAAGGAATTTGGCCAGCGCGTCAGCCACAAAACGGGTGTTACAACCGTTTTTCAGAATACGCACCAGAACGTGCTCGCCTTCGCCATCCGGTTCGAAGCCTAAATCTTCGACGACGACAAAGTCTTCCGGATTTGCTTTCAGAACTCCGTGGCCGAGTGGTTTACCATGGAGATAGGTCAGATTTTCAAACGCAGTCATTTCGTTGCCTTAATGAGTAACGCCACCGCTTCACAGGCAATCCCTTCCCCACGCCCGGTAAAACCGAGTTTTTCCGTGGTGGTCGCTTTCACGTTAACATCATCCATATGGCAGCCGAGATCCTCGGCAATAAACACCCGCATTTGCGGAATGTGCGGCAGCATCTTCGGTGCCTGGGCAATAATAGTGACATCCACATTACCAAGCGTATAACCTTTAGCCTGAATACGCCGCCAGGCCTCACGCAATAACTCGCGGCTATCGGCACCTTTGAACGCGGCATCGGTATCCGGGAAGAGTTTACCAATATCACCCAACGCCGCTGCACCCAGCAGGGCATCGGTTAGCGCATGTAACGCCACATCGCCATCAGAATGTGCCAGCAGTCCTTTTTCATACGGGATGCGCACACCACCAATGATAATTGGGCCAACGCCTCCAAAGGCATGTACGTCAAAACCGTGTCCAATTCGCATTATGCATTCTCCTGATAGACACATCATCCTTCAAGCCGCCTTTATGTTGGCCGCCTCGGTACATCATGAATGATGCTGTGTAGGGGTTGTTCGGGTCAGATAAAATTCCGCCAGCGCCAGATCTTCCGGACGGGTGACTTTAATGTTGTCAGCGCGTCCCTCAACCAGCAGCGGATGAAAGCCGCAATATTCCAGTGCCGAAGCCTCATCCGTAATGGTTGCGCCTTCGTTTAACGCTCGAGTCAGGCAATCGTGCAACAGCTCGCGTGGGAAATACTGCGGTGTCAACGCATGCCATAAATCGGTACGTTCGACCGTATGAGCAATCTCGGTCTTACCAGGCTCCGCACGTTTCATGGTGTCGCGTACGGGGGCCGCCAGGATACCGCCGATACGGCTGGTTTCACTTATTGCCAGTAAGCGGGCTAAATCATCCTGATGCAGACATGGCCGCGCGGCATCATGCACCAGTACCCACTGAGCGTCTCCAGCGGCTTGCAAACCGGCAAGAACAGAATCGGCACGCTCATCGCCGCCATCCACCACGGTAATTTGCGGATGCGCTGCAAGTGGAAGTTGGGCAAAGCGGCTGTCGCCGGGACTGATCGCGATGACGACACGCGTCACCCGGGGATGCGCCAGTAGCGCATCAACCGAGTGTTCAAGAATGGTTTTATTGCCAATTGAGAGGTACTGCTTAGGACACTCCGTCTGCATTCGGCGGCCAAATCCGGCAGCCGGTACCACGGCGCAAACGTCCAATAAAGTGGCTGCCATGTTAAATCCTTGGCTGGTTTATCGATTGTTTTGCCCTGCGGTCTGTGCGCGTTTAGACGCGTCAGGGACCAGGCGATAAAACGTTTCGCCCGGCTTAGTCATGCTGAGTTCGTTGCGTGCGCGTTCCTCGATAGCTTCCTGACCGCCATTGAGATCATCAATTTCAGCAAAGAGCTGATCGTTACGCGCTTTAAGTTTCGCGTTTGTAGCTTGCTGCGCAGCAACATCATCGTTGACGCGACTATAGTCATGTATGCCGTTCTTACCGAACCACAGCGAATACTGTAGCCAGACCAATAAAGCCAGCAACAGCAGCGTTAGTTTACCCATCCTGCCCCCTGAAAAACGGCATTAACATCCCATAACTTCCGCCGACGATTTTACGTCTACGGGCGGGAATGCCGCGACAACGCGGGCAAATGTACCACATTTGCCCGTTGTTACGTATACCCCGTGTAAGGAGAACATAATCTCATTGTTGGTTACGGTTTGAATTAGAGCTGCCGGTATGCAGCACCACTCACCATGGAAAAAGGGAAGAGAACCTAGCCCAGCAGCCACAGGAACAATGCGCCAAACATCGACCCAACCACCAGCAGGGTAAACGTAACGCTTAGCAGCAGCCGTCCCTTCAAAAGCGAATGCAGGGCAATACCCGCCACAATGGCGACGGGCAGCAACGCGAGGAAAAAAGGCCAGGTATAAAGGAAGAAAAACAGCGTATTAGGGCCATACATCAGGCACGGGAACCCCAGCGCCAGCAACCACGCCGCAAAACCGACAACGGCACCCGGTAGTGACCAGGTGGTTTCGTCGTCGGCGGCGAAAGTCTCTGACTCTGTGATAGTAATGTTATGGCTGTTGCGCATATCTAATCCTGTGACCATGACTGACCGGGCGTACCTGTTTTAAAATCGCGAGGAGTCCGGTGGTGTCTCAGGATCTGATAATATCTTCCTGCCTCAGCAGGTCTAATAATTGAGAGACCAAATTTGTTACTAATTGTTCACCATTCAGATGAATCTCTGGCGATTCAGGCGCTTCGTATACCGAGTCAATTCCAGTAAAATTGCGCAACTCACCCGCCCGCGCTTTTTTATATAGTCCTTTTGGATCACGTGATTCACAGGTTGCCAGCGGTGTATCGACAAACACCTCTATAAAACGCCCATGACCCACACGTTCGCGAACCATCTGTCGTTCAGCACGATGAGGGGAAATAAAGGCCGTCAGTACCACCAGCCCCGCATCCACCATCAGGTTAGCCACTTCCCCAACCCGGCGAATATTCTCCTTGCGATCGGCATCGCTAAATCCGAGATCGCTGCACAGACCGTGGCGCACGTTATCGCCATCCAGCAGATAAGTACTAACCCCCTGCTTGTGCAGCGCTTCTTCCAGCGCTCCCGCTACCGTGGATTTACCCGAACCAGAGAGTCCGGTAAACCACAGCACAACACCACGATGGCCGTGGTGTTGCTCCCGCTGTTGTGGCGTAACAGGATGGGCATGCCAGACGACGTTTTCGTCATGCAGCGCCATTATTTTCCTCCCAGCAGATCGCGCGCACCCCAGTGTGGGAAGTGACGACGCACCAGCGCATTGAGCTCCAGTTCAAACGCACTGAACTGGGATGCCGTGGCCGGCTCCAGGACGATCGGCTCGCGTACCAGTCCTGCCCCAACGGTGACGTTCGTCAGACGGTCAATGATAATCAGGCCGCCCGTGACCGGATTATGCTGATAGGTATCCAGCACCAGCGGTTCATCAAACGTCAATCTCACCAGGCCAATACCGTTCAGCGGTAAGGCTTCGACTTCACGCTGGGTCAGGTTATTGATATCAACCTGATACTCCACACTATCAACACGCGCACGCGTCTTCTTGCCCGCCACTTTGATGTCATAGCTCTGCCCTGGCGACAGTGCCTGCTCCGCCATCCACACCACATCAACGGCAGCGCTTTGCACCGCCGGCAGCGTTTCCTGGGCATCAAGCAGCAGGTCACCACGACTGATATCGATCTCATCTTTTAGCACAAGGGTAATGGCTTCACCTGCATGCGCTTCCTGCAAATCGCCATCAAACGTGACAATCCGGGCGACGCTCGACTCAACGCCAGACGGTAACACTTTGACGCGTTGTCCTACCCTCACGCTACCGGAGGCCAGTGTTCCGGCATAACCACGAAAATCAAGATTTGGGCGGTTCACATACTGCACCGGGAATCGCATCGGCTGCGTATCGACAACACGCTGGATTTCAACGGTTTCAAGCACTTCCAGCAGCGTCGGACCGCTGTACCACGGCATGCTGAAACTTTGCGACGCCACGTTGTCACCTTCCAGTGCTGAAAGCGGTACAAAACGGATATCCAGGTTGCCCGGCAACTGCTCTGCAAAGGTCAGATAATCTTCACGAATGCGGTTAAATGTCTCTTCGCTAAAATCCACAAGGTCCATTTTGTTGATCGCAACGATCAGATGTTTTATTCCCAACAGCGTAGAAATAAAGCTATGACGGCGGGTCTGATCCAACACGCCTTTACGTGCATCGATCAGCAGGATTGCCAGATCGCAGGTCGACGCACCGGTTGCCATATTGCGGGTGTACTGCTCATGGCCGGGAGTATCCGCAATGATAAATTTGCGTTTTTCGGTGGAAAAATAACGGTAGGCCACGTCAATAGTGATGCCCTGTTCGCGCTCGGCCTGCAAGCCATCAACCAACAGCGCCAGATCGAGCTTCTCGCCCTGCGTACCATGACGTTTACTATCATTGTGCAGCGATGAGAGCTGATCTTCGTAGATCTGTCGGGTATCATGCAACAGACGCCCAATCAGGGTACTTTTCCCATCATCCACGCTACCGCAGGTTAAAAAACGCAGCAGGCTTTTGTGTTGTTGGGCGATCATCCAGGCTTCAACGCCGCCTTCATTAGCAATTTGTTGTGCAAGTGTCGTGTTCATGGCGGCTCCTTAGAAATACCCCTGACGTTTCTTCAGCTCCATGGAGCCCGCCTGGTCGCGGTCAATCACGCGGCCCTGACGTTCACTGGTGGTTGAGACCAGCATCTCTTCGATGATTTCCGGTAGCGTCTGCGCGTTAGACTCCACTGCGCCAGTGAGTGGCCAGCAGCCGAGAGTACGGAAACGCACCATCCGTTTTTTGATAACCTCACCAGGCTGCAGATCGATTCTGTCGTCATCAATCATCATCAACATGCCGTCGCGCTCAAGCACCGGACGCTCTGCGGCGAGGTACAGCGGAACAATGTCGATGTTTTCCAGCCAGATGTACTGCCAGATATCCTGTTCCGTCCAGTTAGAGAGCGGGAATACGCGAATGCTTTCGCCTTTGTTAATCTGGCCGTTGTAGTTATGCCACAGCTCCGGACGCTGGTTTTTCGGGTCCCAGCGATGAAAACGATCGCGGAAGGAATAGATACGCTCTTTCGCGCGCGATTTCTCTTCATCACGGCGTGCGCCGCCGAATGCTGCGTCAAAACCGTATTTGTTCAGCGCCTGCTTCAACCCCTCGGTTTTCATAATGTCGGTATGCTTGGCGCTACCGTGGACAAATGGATTTATCCCCATCGCCACCCCTTCCGGGTTTTTATGCACCAGCAGTTCGCAGCCGTAGGCTTTTGCCGTGCGGTCACGAAACTCATACATCTCGCTGAATTTCCAGCCGGTATCAACGTGCAGCAGAGGAAACGGCAGTGAACCAGGATAAAACGCTTTGCGCGCCAGATGCAGCATTACGCTGGAATCCTTGCCGATGGAATACATCATCACCGGATTCGAAAACTCGGCGGCCACCTCACGAATGATATGGATGCTCTCCGCTTCCAGTTGCCGCAGGTGGGTAAGTCGTTTTTGATCCATAACCGTTCCTATGTATTGCCGTTATTTTGCTAACGAAGTTCAGATAACCTGACTATAGGGAGGGCAAGAGAGCGAATGAAATTACGAATTGGAATGAGTAGTTCCTCAAAGGAATAACGATCTGGAAAAGCAAATATCAAAAAGTGCTTAAGCCGCCGGATTTCGGGCATTTAGGAGCAAATGAAATTGTTTTACCTCGATCACGGTTTCATACTAACGGCTGAAAATTTCTGCTTGGTATTTAAGGACTCACTATGTTTTCCGCATTGCGCCACCTGACTACCGCCCTGGCGCTCGGCGCGTGCTTTATCCTTCCCGCACAGGCAACCTCTTCGAAGCCCGGAGATATGGCAAATACTCAGGCCCGATATATCGCAACATTCTTCCCTGGCCGCGTGACGGGCTCTCCGGCAGAAATGCTCTCTGCTGATTATTTACGTCAGCAATTTCAGCAGATGGGCTATCGCAGTGATATTCGGACGTTTAATAGCCGTTATATTTATACCGCCAAAGACAACCGTAAGAACTGGCATAACGTTACGGGCAGTACCGTCATTGCAGCGCATGAAGGCAAAGCGCCGCAGCAGATTATTATCATGGCGCATCTCGACACTTACGCTGCGCAGAGCGATGCCGATTCCGATGCTAATCTGGGCGGATTAACCTTGCAGGGCATCGACGATAACGCCGCAGGTTTGGGCGTCATGCTGGAGTTGGCTGAAAAACTAAAAAATGTGCCGACACAGTACGGCATTCGGTTTATCGCCACCAGCGGTGAGGAAGAAGGCAAACTGGGTGCAGAAAATATCCTTAAACGCATGAGTGCGGCAGAAAAGAAAAATACGCTGCTGGTTATCAACCTCGATAACCTGATCGTCGGGGATAAGCTCTACTTTAATAGTGGGAAAAGAACCCCGGAAGCCGTACGAAAACTGACGCGCGACCGGGCGCTGGCAATTGCACACAGCCGCGGTATCGTCGCCAGTACCAACCCGGGCCTGAACAAAGACTATCCGAAAGGAACCGGATGTTGTAACGATGCCGAGGTCTTCGACAAAGCGGGAATCGCCGTGCTCTCGGTAGAAGCAACCAACTGGAGCCTGGGTAAAAAAGACGGCTATCAGCAACGCGCCAAAACTGCCTCTTTCCCCGCCGGTAACAGCTGGCACGACGTGCGTCTGGACAACCAGCAGCATATCGATAAAGCGCTTCCAGGCCGGATTGAACATCGCAGCCGCGACGTAGTACGCATCATGCTGCCGCTGGTGAAAGAACTGGCAAAAGCGGGTAAACCCTGAAGAAGTGGTCCGGTAGGATGTAAATCTTACCGGGCCACTTTCCTGTTACCCTTCGTGCAGCCCACATTCGCGTTTCAGCCCGAAGAAGCGCGTCTCTTCTTCTGCCATGCCTGGCTCCCATTTACGCGTCGTGTGGGTATCACCGACTGACAGGTAGCCTTGCTCCCACAGCGGATGATATTTCAGACCGTGTTTTTGCAGATACTGGTATACCGTACGGTTGTCCCAGTCGATAATCGGCAGCACTTTAAATACGCCGCGCTGAATAGCCAATACCGGTAGATGTGCACGGCTACCGGACTGCTCGCGGCGCAGACCCGCAAACCAGGTTTGTGCATTCAGTTCTTTCAGCGCCCGGTTCATGGGTTCGACTTTGTTGATGTCATTGTATTTCTCAATGCCTTCAACGCCCTGCTCCCACAGCTTGCCGTAGCGCGCTTCCTGCCAGGCCGCGCTCTCTTTCGCTCGGTAGACCTGCAGGTTGAGTTTGAGTTTATCCGTTAACTCATCAATAAACTGGTAGGTTTCCGGAAATAAATAGCCAGTGTCGGTGAGGATCACCGGGATATCCGGGCGAATCTGGTTCACCAGATGCAGGCTGACCGCCGCCTGAATACCAAAACTTGATGAAAGGACATATTCGCCGGGCAGATTTTCCAGCGCCCACGCCACGCGTTCTTCCGCGCTCAGCTTTTCCAGTTGGCTGTTGGTTTCTGCCAGTGCCATAACACGCTCAACTTTTGGCAGTGCGTTTAAGCCGTTTAGATCGAGTCTGGACATAAGTTCCTCGCTGTATGTCTTGCCTGATGGCGCTTCGCTTATCAGGCCTACAGTCTACGTAGGCCTGATAAGGCATTTATGCCGCCATTCGGCAATTCGGGTTATTCCCAGAAATCACGCGCAGGATCGAGCACCGGGCGAATAATGCCCGCACGCACTGTAAAATCACCGAAGCCTTCACCCGCTTCGCGCTCTTTCGCCCAGCGCCCAATCAGTTCATCCAGCGAAGCCAGAATTTCCGGCTCTGTGATATTTTCTTTGAACATCCGTGGGATACGAGTCCCGATACGGTTTCCGCCCAGATGCAGGTTATAGCGCCCAGGCGCTTTACCCACCAGCCCCACTTCCGCCAGCATGGCACGACCACAGCCGTTCGGGCAGCCCGTGACTCGCATGACAATATTTTCATCACTTAAATCATGCTTCGCCATCAACGTATCAATGTTGTCGATAAACGTAGGCAGGAAACGTTCTGCCTCGGCCATTGCCAGCGGACAGGTCGGGAACGATACGCAGGCCATTGAGTTTTCACGCTGTGGGGTCACCGCATTCATCAGGCCGCTTTTCTGCGCAATCTTCTCAATCTTCGCCTTATCACTTTCCGGGACACCGGCAATGATCAGGTTCTGGTTGGCCGTGATACGGAACTCGCCTTTGTGGATCTTCGCGATCTCCAGCAAGCCGGTTTTCAGCGGGCGCCCCGGGTAATCCAGAATACGGCCGTTTTCAATAAACAGCGTCAGGTGCCATTTATTGTCGATCCCTTTCACCCAACCAATCCTGTCGCCTCGACCGGTAAACTCATACGGACGAATCGGCTCGAATTTGATCCCCGCACGACGTTCAACTTCTTCTTTAAACGTCTCGACACCTACCCGCTCCAGCGTGTATTTGGTTTTCGCGTTTTTACGATCGGTACGGTTACCCCAGTCACGCTGCGTGGTCACCACCGCTTCTGCCACCGCTATGGTGTGTTCCAGCGGCAGGTAACCAAACTCACTTGCAGTGCGCGCATAGGTTTTCTTGTTACCGTGCTCAATAGACAGTCCACCGCCAACCAGCAAGTTAAAGCCCACCAGCTTGCCGTTTTCGGCAATCGCTACGAAGTTCATATCGTTAGCGTGCAGATCAATGTCGTTCTGCGGCGGGATCACCACCGTCGTTTTAAACTTACGCGGCAGATAGGTCTGACCGAGGATCGGCTCTTCATCCGTCGTCGCGACTTTTTCCTGATCCAGCCAGATCTCAGCATAAGCGCGAGTACGGGGCAGCAAGTGTTCAGAGATTTTTTTCGCCCACTCGTACGCTTCAGCATGCAACTCAGACTCATACGGGTTGGAAGTGCACAGCACGTTACGGTTCATATCGTTGGCGGTCGCCAGCGCGTCCAGCCCCACTGAATGCAGCATCTGGTGCACCGGTTTCACGTTCTTCTTCAGAATACCGTGAAACTGAAACGTCTGGCGGTTGGTCAGACGGATGCTGCCGTAAATGGTGTTGTCATGGGCAAACTTATCGATCGCCTGCCACTGTTTGGTGGTGATGACTCCCCCCGGCAGGCGGCAGCGCAGCAGCATCGCATGACGCGGCTCCAGCTTCTGTTCGGCACGTTCGGCGCGAATATCGCGGTCATCCTGCTGGTACATACCGTGAAAACGGATCAGCAGAAAGTTATCACCTTTGAATCCGCCGGTGAGGCCGTCATTTAAATCTTCGGCAATGGTGCCGCGCAGATAATTGCTCTCCAACTTCATTCGTTCAGCGTCGGACAGCTTACCTTCGACCACCAGTGGTCCTGGATGTTTTTCGCTCATTAGTAGACATCTCGCTGATAACGGCGCTCAACGCGCAGCTCACTCAAAAATTCATCCGCCGCTTCGATATCCATAGCACCGAATTCGGCAATCACTTCCAGCAAAGCCTGCTCAACGTCTTTCGCCATGCGATTGGCGTCGCCGCAGACATAAATGTGCGCACCGTCATTAATCCAGCGCCACAGCTCTGCACCCTGTTGGCGCAGTTTATCTTGTACGTAGACTTTATCTTTTTGATCACGGGACCAGGCAAGGTCGATACGGCTGAGTACACCTTCTTTGACGTAACGCTGCCATTCCACCTGATACAGGAAATCTTCAGTAAAGTGCGGATTGCCAAAGAACAGCCAGTTTTTCCCTTCTGCACCGTCTGCGGCACGTTGCTGCATAAAGGCGCGGAACGGCGCAATCCCTGTTCCAGGCCCGATCATAATGACCGGTGTTTGCGGATTTTCCGGCAGGCGGAAGTTGTCGTTATGCTCAATAAACACACGCACTTCACCCTCTTCTTCCACGCGATCGGCAAGGAAGCTGGAGGCACCACCTGCACGCGCGCGGCCTTCAACGTCAAAACGCACGGCACCAACGGTGATATGTACTTCGCTTTCCACTTCAGCCTGGGATGAAGCAATGGAGTACAAACGTGGCGTCAGCGGACGCAGCAAGCCAATTAACGCGTCGGCATCGAGTTGTGCCGGGGAGAAACGCAACATATCGACAATGGGGGTGGTTGTAGCGTAATGCTGTAATTGCGCTTTATCGCCTACCAACGGCAACAGCGTTTCGCTGCGCGTCAGGGTGGCATAGTTTTCCACGATATTGGCCGTGTTGACGGTCAATTCGAAATGCCACTCCAGCGCGTCAGCGAGCGGCAGCGTTTTGCCATCAACGGTGACCGGCTCAGTACCTTTCAGCCACAGCAGTTCCACAATTTCTTTGACCAGGGCCGGATCGTTCTGATACCAGACACCCAATGCGTCGCCTGGCTGATAGCGCAGGCCAGAATCACCCAGATCAATTTCGATATGGCGTACATCTTTTTCAGAGTCGCGCCCGGTAATTTTCTGGTTAACCGAAAGTGTTGCACTCAACGGTGCTTCTTTGGTGTAAGGACTGGTGTGCACCTCGTTAACCGCACCACTCGCAGCAGCCTGTGCAGACGGTGCAACAGGCGCACGCGCCTTCAGTAAATCAACCAGGCGGGCACGCCATTCTGCCGCCGCCGATTGATACTCGACATCAGCGTCAACGCGATCCAGCAAGCGTTCACCACCCAACTCTGCCAGTTTCGTATCAAAGTCTTTACCTGACTGGCAGAAAAATTCGTAAGACGTATCGCCAAGGCCAAATACGGCAAAAGCCGTGTTTTCAAGCTTCGGCGCTTTTTTAGAAAACAAGTACTTATGCAACGCAACGGCTTCTTCCGCCGGTTCACCTTCTCCCTGAGTCGATGCCACCACGACCAGCAATTTTTCATTGGCAATTTGTTTGAATTTATAATCGCCAGCATTGATCAGGGTGACATTGAGCTGCGCAGCGATAAGATCGTCGCGTAAGGCTTCCGCCACGCGACGTGCATTACCGGTTTGCGAAGCCGAGATGAGTGTAATTCCTGGCATTTCAGCGACAGGCGCAGGCGCTGCAGCATTCGTTCCCGGCTGCTGATTCAGCACGCCCCAGAAATAGCCAGACACCCACGCAAGCTGTGTGGGAGTGAAATCAGTCGTGGCCGCCTGAAGGCGTGCCAGTTGCTCCGGGTTTAGCGGGAGCAAAGCGGAAGGTGGGGCCTGTGTCGTCATGCGTTGTCATGTTCCAGTAAGCAAAGCGGATTTCAGCAATAAAACCCAAACTGAAGATAAGGTTAACGGCGGTGATAGTAACAACTAAAGAAGGGATAGAAATAACAAATAACCAAATGAACTAACCTGTTTTAGTTATCGTTATTAACAGCAAAACAGATTATATAAGCATTTGATATATAGCTAATTATCAAATATTAACATCATGAATGAATCGTTCTGATGCTCAGCGCCCTTTTAAATAATGATAAAATTTGCTCTTTACGTTACCCTACGGCGTTTTTTGCATTCTTGAGAGTAAATAATGTCCACCACCTTGTTTAAAGATTTCACCTTCGAAGCCGCTCACCGCCTGCCGCACGTACCGGAAGGACACAAGTGTGGCCGTCTGCATGGTCACTCATTTATGGTGCGTCTTGAAATTACCGGTGAAGTCGATCCACATACCGGTTGGATCATGGATTTCGCCGAGTTAAAAGCGGCGTTCAAGCCGACTTACGACAGGCTTGATCACTACTACCTGAACGATATACCGGGCCTTGAAAACCCAACCAGCGAAGTATTGTCTCGCTGGATTTGGGAACAGGTAAAACCGGTTGTTCCTCTGCTGAGCGCAGTGATGGTAAAAGAGACCTGCACAGCAGGTTGCGTTTATCGCGGAGAGTGATCCCGACCTTGCCGGATGGCGACGCATCGCGTCTGATCCCGGCCTACCTTATTTACAAGCGTAGGCCGGGCAAGCGATGCGTACCCGGCAAAACTCATCAGGCAATATTCAGGTATTTATGCGTTTGCATCGACAAACGCCAGTTACGCGCAATACAGGTATCAATACACAAACGCGTAGCATCTTCTTTCTGACTGATTGGCTGCAACGCAATAATGCGTGGTTTATCATCGCTCAACGTGGCCAGCAGTTCATCCAGCGCTTCAATATCGCGAACGCGACCCACCGGATGCTTGATTTCATTGGCTCGTTCCAGCGCCTGTGACAGTACGTCATAGCCGCCACGCATATTCACCTTCGGCGATACCGTCACCCAGGTATTCGGCGTACAGCGAACTTCGTGTGTCCCGCTGGTCTCAATCTGGCAGCTAAAGCCGTTTTTTTCCAGTAAGTCAGTGAGTGGCATTAGATCGTGAATGCAGGGTTCACCACCGGTGATCACCACGTGTCGGGCGGTATAACCCTGACGCTGAATAACAGCCAGCAGATCTTCACTGCTCGCCGCGCCCCATTTATCACTCTCTTTCGTCTTGGCCAGGATGCTATATAAGGAGACTTCCCGATCCTCAAGCTTATCCCAGGTGTGTTTGGTATCGCACCAGGCACAGCCAACCGGGCATCCCTGTAAACGAATAAAAATGGCGGGGACGCCGGTAAAGTAACCCTCACCTTGCAGGGTCTGGAACATCTCGTTAATCGGGTACTGCATAGTCATCTCTGTTTTGGGTTATGAACGCGTATTATTGCAGATTTGCACGCTCAGGTCTTGCCCCCGGCTGCGCTGTCCCCTGAGTTAAAAAATCATGAAACATGATCTCGTGTTTGCGTCTGCAATGATCGAATAGCTGTGATTTAATTTCATAGCTGTTCAGGCAGCGTTTTGATGTAACAAAATATTTTTGATAATAACCTTATAAAAATAGTATACATATTTTAAAAGTAAAATATTTCAAGCATGTACAAACGGATACATGAAATTATGAATTTATTAGTATCATGCATAGTCAAATTCGATCCGCGGTATTTTTTATATTAAAATAGGCTTAAGAAACCTAACCTTACGCTAATTTTCCATTTAATCTCCGTTTAATTATCCGCGCCTAGAATCCAGTCAACCACCCCTAATGAGACTGCATTCATGAATACACTATTAATTACTGGCGCAACCGGTTTTTTGGGCGGAGCCGTTTTAGAAAACATTCTGAATCAGACAAATGGATTTAATCTGCTGCTTTTAGTTCGTGCCGATAATGATGTATCTGCGCTGGAACGGATAAAGGAAAATCTGCGCAAATTTAATATTGCAGAAGAAAAGTTGGCCGCACTTAGCCCGCGGAATATCCTGTTGGGTGATTTGGTAGAACCCGAAGCGTTTCTTCACGACCCGCGTCTGGACCAGGTTACTCATGTCATCAACTGCGCCGCCGTCGCCTCTTTTGGCAACAACCCGCTTATCTGGAAAGTAAATGTCGAAGGAACGCTGAAGTTCGCCCGGAGAATGGCCAATGTCAGCAGCCTGCAGCGCTTTCTTCACGTTGGTACAGCGATGTCATGCTCCCCAGAACCCGATTCACTGGTGGCAGAAAGTGCAGAATTTCGCGAACGTGCTGAGCATCTGGTTGAGTATACGCACTCTAAATCCACGATAGAGCGTCTGATGCAACAGGAATGCCCAACATTACCACTGGTTATCGCGCGGCCTTCTATCGTTGTTGGCCACACTCATCATGGCTGCCAACCCTCCAGCAGTATTTTCTGGGTATTCAGCATGGGTCTGATGCTACAAAAATTTATGTGTTCGATGGAAGACCGTATTGACGTGATCCCGGTTGATTACTGCGCCGATGCATTGCTGATGTTACTGAGCAGTCCGCTCGCTCGCGGTGAAGTAGTGCACATCTCAGCAGGAGAAGAAAATAGCGTGAGGTTTGCAGATATTGATAGCGCGATGGCATCTGCGCTGGAACAAGCTCCCGTCGGCAATAAATACGCACAGGTCAGCTATGAAACGCTGGTCCAAATGCGCCGTGAACTGAAGAATATTTTTGGCCCCTGCAACGAACGACTGATGCTTAAAGCCATGCGTCTTTACGGCGCGTTCGCAACGCTGAACGTGCGATTCAGCAATGATAAGCTGCTCAGCATGGGGATGCCGAAGCCGCCGCGTTTTACCGATTACATTGAGCGCTGTGTGCAGACGACACGTGGGCTGACTATTCCACAGCAAATGGCGGTGGACTTTAAATAGGTTGCGATTGTGCAGGCAAAAAAATGCCAGCCCGAAGGCTGGCATTTTTAAATCAGAGAAAGAACAGGATTACGCCTGACCTTTGATCTCTTTACGACCGTTGTACGGAGCGTGTTCACCCAGAGCTTCTTCGATACGAATCAGCTGGTTGTACTTAGCAACACGGTCAGAACGGCTCATAGAACCCGTTTTGATCTGGCCTGCAGCGGTACCAACAGCCAGGTCAGCGATGGTAGCATCTTCAGTTTCGCCAGAACGGTGAGAGATGACAGCAGTGTAGCCAGCGTCTTTCGCCATTTTGATCGCAGCCAGAGTTTCGGTCAGAGAACCGATCTGGTTGAATTTGATCAGGATGGAGTTAACGATGCCTTTTTCGATGCCTTCTTTCAGGATCTTGGTGTTGGTTACGAACAGATCGTCACCAACCAGCTGGATTTTGTCGCCCAGTACTTTTGTCTGGTATGCGAAACCGTCCCAGTCAGACTCGTCCAGACCATCTTCGATGGATACGATCGGGTACTGTTTGGTCAGTTCTTCCAGGAAGTGAGTGAATTCTTCGGAGGTGAACGCTTTGTTGCCTTCGCCAGCCAGAACGTATTTACCGTCTTTGTAGAATTCAGACGCTGCACAGTCCATCGCCAGAGTGATGTCTTTGCCCAGCTCGTAGCCTGCTGCTTTAACCGCTTCAGCGATTACAGCCAGAGCTTCAGCGTTGGAACCCAGGTTCGGCGCGTAGCCACCTTCGTCACCAACTGCAGTGTTCATACCTTTAGCTTTCAGAACTTTAGCCAGGTTGTGGAACACTTCGGAACCCATACGAACGGCTTCTTTCAGGGATTTAGCGCCAACCGGCTGAATCATAAATTCCTGGATGTCGACGTTGTTGTCAGCGTGCTCACCACCGTTGATGATGTTCATCATCGGAACCGGCATGGAGTATTTGCCCGGAGTACCGTTCAGTTCAGCGATGTGTGCATACAGCGGCAGGCCTTTAGCAGCAGCTGCTGCTTTGGCGTTCGCCAGGGACACAGCCAGGATGGCGTTTGCACCGAAGTTGGATTTGTTTTCAGTACCGTCCAGATCGATCATGATCTTGTCGATGCCAGCCTGATCTTTAGCATCTTTACCCAGCAGAGCCTGAGCAATCGGGCCGTTTACAGCTGCAACAGCTTTCAGTACGCCTTTACCCATGAAACGGGATTTGTCGCCATCGCGCAGTTCCAGTGCTTCGCGGGAACCAGTAGAAGCACCTGACGGAGCTGCTGCCATACCAACGAAACCACCTTCCAGGTGTACTTCGGCTTCAACAGTCGGGTTACCACGGGAGTCGATGATTTCACGACCGATGATTTTAACGATTTTGGACATTAGGTTTTCCTCAGTACAAGTTAAACTAAAACTCCAGACAAACAATGCACCCTGATGGGTGCATTGCCGTTCTAACTTTTTACTTCTTACTTCGCCTGACGCTTCTGATGTTCACTGGCGGCTTTCACAAAGCCGGCGAACAGCGGGTGCCCATCACGTGGCGTGGAAGTAAATTCCGGGTGGAACTGACAGGCCACGAACCACGGATGATTCGGTACCTCAATGATCTCGACCAACTGATCATCACCGGAACGGCCTGCAACACGCAGACCCGCAGCTTCAATCTGTTTCAACAGCATATTGTTGACTTCGTAGCGGTGGCGATGACGTTCAACAATTGTCGGCGTACCGTACAGTTGACGAACCAGACTCTCATCGCTCAGCTGACACTGTTGCGCACCAAGACGCATTGTGCCACCCAGATCGCTCTTCTCGGTACGGACTTCAACGTTGCCGTCTTCATCACGCCATTCAGTAATCAGGGCCACCACTGGGTACTTACAGTCTGGCACAAATTCTGTGGAGTTGGCGTTGTCCATTCCCACGACGTTACGAGCAAACTCAATCAACGCAACCTGCATACCCAGGCAAATGCCCAGATAAGGAATATTGTTTTCACGCGCAAAGCGCGCTGTCGCGATTTTCCCTTCAACACCACGGTAGCCGAAGCCGCCTGGGATGAGGATGGCATCAAGACCTTTCAGGATCTCAACACCACGCGTTTCAACATCCTGCGAATCAATCAGCTTGATGTTGACGGTGACACGATTCTTCAAGCCACCGTGCTTCAGCGCTTCGATAACTGACTTATAGGCATCCGGCAGTTCAATGTACTTGCCGACCATACCGATAGTCACTTCGCCTGCCGGATTCGCTTCTTCGTAGATAACCTGTTCCCATTCTGACAGATTCGCTTCCGGACAGTTCAAGCTGAATCGTTTACAAATATAATCGTCAAGGCCCTGAGATTTCAACAGGCCCGGAATTTTATAGATGGAATCGACATCTTTCAGAGAAATCACCGCTTTTTCCGGAACGTTACAGAACAATGCAATTTTTGCACGTTCATTAGCCGGAACTGCGCGATCGGAGCGGCAAATCAGGATATCTGGCTGAATACCGATAGAAAGCAGCTCTTTTACAGAGTGCTGAGTCGGTTTGGTTTTGACTTCACCTGCCGCCGCCATATACGGAACCAGCGTCAGATGCATAAACAGCGTGTGCTCACGGCCAATTTCTACAGCCATCTGGCGAATCGCTTCAAGGAACGGCAGAGATTCGATATCCCCAACGGTTCCGCCGATTTCGACCAGAACAACATCATGACCTTCACCGCCTTCCAGAACGCGCTCTTTAATGGCATTCGTGATGTGCGGAATGACCTGAACGGTCGCACCCAGATAGTCACCACGGCGTTCTTTACGCAGAACGTCGGAGTAGATACGACCGGTGGTGAAGTTGTTACGGCGGCTCATTTTGGTGCGGATGAAACGCTCATAGTGACCCAGGTCCAGGTCGGTTTCAGCGCCGTCTTCGGTAACGAACACTTCCCCGTGTTGGATAGGGCTCATAGTACCTGGATCGACGTTGATGTACGGATCCAGTTTCATCATGGTCACATTGAGGCCACGGGCTTCAAGAATGGCTGCGAGGGAGGCTGCGGCAATGCCTTTTCCCAGAGAGGATACGACCCCGCCGGTCACAAAAATATAGTTCGTTGTCATGCTGGACCTGAGAAGTTAGGGTGAAACGATGGAATTACCAAGACGGGAAAGTAGTATACCCGAACATGACGAGCGCCACAAACTTTCATTATTCCTCCTCTTCACCAGGCTCACATTAACATCGGGAGTGAGAAAATAGCCCCTTTGGGGTAAATGTTTTTGACGTAAATCAATCGCTTGTTATTTAAAAAATCACACAAATCGTCCTTGACCGACGAAATCCCTTAGAGATCAATTTCCTGCCGTTTTACCTGTTGCCAGACTTCTTCCATTGTTTCCAGATCAACACCAGTCATTTCCAGACCGCGGGCTGCCACAATTCGCTCAACCTCACGAAAACGGCGCTCGAATTTTTCATTCGCTTTCTGCAATGCCGTCTCTGCTTTTGTCCCTAAATGACGGGCCATATTGACCGTGGCAAACAGCAGGTCGCCCATTTCCTCCTCCAGTTTAGCCTGGTCAACGACAGCCTGCTTCGCCTCGAACATGACTTCGTCAATCTCTTCATAAACTTTGTCGACAACCGGTCCTAAAGTCTTCCAGTCAAAGCCAACATTGGAGCAGCGTTTCTGGATTTTCTGGGCGCGCATTAGCGCCGGTAAACTACGGGGAATATCGTCCAGCGCGGAATGTTGTGCCTTCCCGGCACGTTCTTCGGTTTTGATCTGTTCCCAGCGGGTCAGCACTTCGCGACTAGTACTGGCAGAAACATCGGCAAATACATGCGGATGCCGACGTTCGAGCTTATCGCTAATCGCAGCGCAGATATCGTTAAAATCGAAGCGCCCTTCTTCCTGCGCCATTTGTGCGTAAAACACCACCTGGAACAACAGATCGCCCAGTTCACCACGCAGATCGTCGAAGTCTTCGCGCGCAATGGCATCAAGTACTTCATAGGTTTCTTCGAGGGTGTAAGGGGCAATCGTGGTGAAAGTCTGCTCTTTGTCCCACGGACAGCCGTTTTCCGGGTCGCGCAGGCGCTGCATAATACCGAGCAGTCGGTCGATTTGATTCATGTGAAAATCCTGGAGATTTGAAGAACTGTAGGCCGAATAAGGCGGCAGCCGACATCCGGCCTACAAAATAATTAATTACCGTGCAAGCGACGCGCGTCGATCACATCCGGCACCTGGTTCAGTTTGCCGAGCACGCGTCCGAGCACCTGCAGGTTGTAGATTTCAATGGTCATATCAATAGTAGCCAACTGTTGTTTGGTATCACTACGGCTGGCAACCCCCAGCACGTTTACTTTCTCGTTAGCAAGAATCGTCGTGATATCACGTAATAAGCCGCTCCGATCATTTGCCTGCACACGGACAACCAGCGAGTACCCTGCCGAGTAGCTTTCACCCCAAACCGCATCAACGATACGTTCTGGGGCATGTGAGCGCAGTTCTGTCAGTTGTTCACAATCAGCCCGGTGCACGGAAATACCACGTCCCTGGGTGATAAACCCGACAATCTCATCGCCAGGGATAGGCTGGCAGCAGCGCGCGATATGGTGCATCAGGTTTCCAACCCCTTCGACCACCACACGGCCATCGTCTTTTCGGCGAGTCTGCGGGGCCTGCGTTTTCTGCTGAAGTTGTTTCAGTGCAGCGGCATCCTGTTCAGCAGCGCTTGGTTTATTAAACTGCGCTTGCAGGAAGTTGACCATCTGGTTGAGGCGGATGTCACCGCCGCCGATCGCCGCCAGCAGCTCTTCCAGCTCATTAAAGCTGTAACGCGGAAGCAGGTGTTTTTCAGCCTCTTTCAGGCTAATACCCAGGTGCGCCAGTTCATCATCGAGGATCTGACGACCAGCCAGGATATTCTTGTCCCGGTCCTGTTTACGGAACCAGGCATGGATCTTAGAGCGCCCCCTGCTGGTCGTCACGTAGCCCAGGTTAGGGTTTAGCCAGTCACGGCTTGGGTTTGGCTGTTTCTGGGTGATAATTTCAATTTGATCGCCCATCTGCAGCTGATAGGTAAACGGTACGATGCGACCGCCAATTTTCGCGCCAATGCAACGATGCCCCACATCACTGTGGATGTGATAAGCAAAATCGAGCGGCGTTGAACCCGCCGGCAAGTCAACGACATCGCCTTTTGGCGTAAAGACGTAAACTCTGTCGTCAAAGACCTGGCTACGCACTTCATCCAGCATTTCACCGGAATCAGCCATCTCTTCCTGCCAGGCTATCAGTTTACGCAGCCACGCGATGCGATCTTCATGACCAGAACGCGCAGCGCCTGAAGCGGTACCTTCTTTGTACTTCCAGTGCGCGGCAACGCCCAGCTCGGCATCTTCGTGCATCTGTTTGGTACGGATCTGGATTTCAATGGTTTTACCGCCTGGCCCCAGCACAACCGTATGGATTGACTGGTAACCGTTAGGCTTCGGATTGGCAACGTAGTCATCGAACTCATCAGGCAGATGGCGATAGTGAGTGTGCACGATCCCCAGTGCGGCATAGCAATCCTGTAAACGCTCAGCCACGATACGCACCGCGCGCACATCGAACAGTTCGTCAAAAGCCAACTGCTTCTTCTGCATTTTGCGCCAGATGCTGTAAATATGCTTCGGACGCCCGTACACCTCGGCTTTTACACCTTCGGTTTTCATCTCTGAACGCAGATGCCCAACAAACTCGTCGATATAGTGTTCTCTGTCGATACGACGTTCATGCAGTAATTTAGCAATGCGTTTGTATTCGGCTGGGTGCAGGTAGCGGAAGCAGTAATCTTCCAGCTCCCATTTTAATTGCCCGATGCCTAATCGGTTAGCCAGCGGGGCATAAATATTGGTGCACTCTTTTGCCGCCAGCACGCGCTCATCTTCCGGCGCGTCTTTCACTTCTCGCAGATGAGCAATACGTTCTGCCAGCTTGATGACCACACAGCGGAAGTCGTCGACCATTGCCAGCAGCATGCGACGAACGTTATCAACCTGCTCGGAAGAGACGGAGTCGGTATGCGTGGCTTTTAGCTGGCGTATTGCCGCCATATCACGCACACCATGGATAAGATTAACGATTGACGTGCCTACGCTCTCGCGCAGGATGTCTTCACTCACCACATTGGCATCCGCCAGAGGGAACAGCATCGCCGCGCGCAGCGTGTCGATATCCATACTCAGCATGGAGAGTATTTCCACCATTTCGACGCCACGCCACAGCAGCAGATCCGCATCCGGATGCCCCTGTGTCTGCTGCAGGCAATACGCCCAGGTTTCGGCTAAGCGTTCACACGACTGCTGGCTGGAGATCCCCAGACTCGCGATCCATTTCTTAGGATCAAACTCACCAGCTTTATTTATATGTGCACTTCTTACCGCAACCATCGTCCTCTCCTTAAGGGGCCTGGCCTGTCGAAGTCGACAAGCCGTACCCATTGTCTTTCACGCTGCGTTACAACCCGAAATCCAATGGGTATAAAATTCATTACAAACGCTCAAACAGGACCATCGATTCCAGATGTCCAGTGTGCGGGAACATATCGAGCATCGCCAGTCGCTGAACGGTATATCCTGCATTGAGTAACGCTTCGCTGTCACGAGCCAGCGTAGCAGGATTACAGGATACATAAACAACGCGGCCAGGGTTTAATTTTATAATATGTTGCATCACACCGGCAGCCCCCGCACGCGCGGGATCGAGCAAGACTTTGTCAAATCCGTTTTTTGCCCATGGTTGTTTGGTGACATCTTCTTCAAGGTTTTCATGAAAGAATGTCACATTGTGTAGTCCGTTATTCCGCGCATTTTCCCGGCCTTTTTCCACCAGCGCAGGGACACCTTCAACACCCACAACGCTCGCTGCTCGTACGGCCAACGGCAACGTAAAATTCCCCATACCACAGAACAAATCGAGCACACGGTCCTCTGGCTGCACATCCAGCCATTCCAGCGCACAGGAAACCATTTTCTGGTTTACCCCTTCATTGACCTGGATAAAATCACGCGGGCTGAAGGTTAAACGTAGTCCATTTGAATCATACCAGGGCGATTCTTCTGAATTTGATTCCAGTATCTCGCTTTGCGGAGCCAGAAACAAAGACAGTCCCTGAGAATGCGAAAAGCATTCCAGTTTTTCTTTATCTGCGGTATTCAGTGGCGCAGTGTGGCGCAAAATCATCAGGGTTCCACTTCCAGCCTGCACCAATTCGACATGCCCCAAGTGACGCAGCCCCTGCAGACTCTGCAGGCATGCCCGAATTTCAGGCAGCAGCGCCTCAAGTTGGGGCACCAAAATAGGGCATTGCTTCACATCGATAATGTCGCTGGAGCCGGACTTGCGAAACCCCATCTGCAATTGCTGCTCTTTCGCGCGATAGTTCAGACTTAAACGCGCGCGGCGCCGATAACCCCACGGGGTATCGGCGATAACGTCCGTCACCTCACATTTCATTAAACGCGACAACGCCGCACTTTTGCTACGCTGCTGCAAAGGGATGCTGGCGTGCTGCTGTTGACAGCCACCACAGACCCCAAAATGTGGGCAACGTGGCACTTCGCGTTCCGAACTGTCGTTTAAGCGACGTTTGACTTGCGCACGGGCAAACTGTTTTTTATCTTCAGTAATCACCACTTCTGCGCTTTCCTGGGGCAGCAATTCCGGTATAAACAGGGCTTTCCCGTTATGACGAGCAACGCCCTGACCAAAAGAATCAAGGTCATTGACGGTAACGGTTATGATCTGACGCGTCGTCACGCGTCGTTTTGCAGAGTAGAATTGCGCCATCGACGAGATATTTCTCTATTTAACAGTGTGACCCTAATTGTCCCATAACGGAACTCCATGACCAACTACAGCCTGCGCGCACGCATGATGATTCTGATCCTGGCCCCGACCGTCCTGATAGGTTTGCTGCTCAGTATCTTTTTTGTTGTGCATCGCTATAACGACTTGCAGCGTCAACTGGAAGATGCTGGTGCCAGCATCATTGAGCCACTCGCGGTATCCAGCGAATACGGCATGAACTTGCAGAACCGGGAATCCATCGGCCAGCTTATCAGCGTGTTGCATCGTCGCCATTCCGATATTGTGCGGGCAATTTCCGTCTATGACGAAAATAACCGACTGTTCGTCACCTCCAACTTTCATCTTGATCCGTCAGAGATGCAATTGGCTACCGGATCGCCGTTTCCACGAAAGCTGAGCGTAACCCGGCACGGGGATATCATGATCCTGCGTACCCCTATTATATCGGAAAGCTATTCACCGGATGAATCTGCCGTTAGCGATGCGAAGAACACCAAAAATATGCTGGGGTATGTGGCGCTTGAGCTGGACCTCAAGTCCGTGCGATTACAGCAGTACAAAGAGATCTTTATCTCCAGCGTCATGATGCTGTTTTGTATTGGTATTGCGTTAATTTTCGGCTGGCGTCTGATGCGTGACGTGACCGGCCCAATTCGCAACATGGTGAATACCGTAGACCGAATACGTAGAGGTCAGCTCGATAGCCGCGTGGAAGGTTTCATGTTGGGCGAGCTGGATATGCTGAAGAATGGCATCAACTCGATGGCGATGTCTCTCGCCGCCTACCATGAAGAGATGCAGCACAATATCGATCAGGCGACGTCAGATCTGCGCGAAACGCTGGAGCAGATGGAGATCCAAAACGTTGAGCTGGACCTGGCAAAGAAACGCGCTCAGGAAGCTGCACGTATTAAATCAGAGTTCCTGGCGAACATGTCTCACGAGCTACGTACACCGCTAAACGGTGTCATTGGCTTTACACGTCTGACACTAAAAACCGAGTTAAATACCACTCAGCGCGATCACCTGAATACGATTGAACGCTCTGCCAACAACCTGCTCGCTATCATCAATGATGTGCTCGACTTCTCTAAACTGGAAGCGGGTAAACTGATTCTGGAAAGCATACCTTTCCCGCTGCGCAGTACACTGGATGACGTCGTAACGCTGTTAGCACACTCCTCCCATGACAAAGGGCTGGAGCTAACACTGAATATTAAAAATGACGTTCCGGACAATGTGATTGGCGACCCGCTGCGCTTGCAACAGGTCATTACCAACCTGGTCGGCAATGCCATCAAATTTACCGAGAGCGGCAATATCGACATTCTGGTTGAAAAACGCGCGCTCAGTAACACCAAAGTCCAGATTGAAGTTCAAATCCGCGATACCGGCATTGGCATTCCAGAACGCGATCAGTCACGTCTGTTCCAGGCTTTTCGTCAGGCTGATGCCAGCATTTCGCGCCGTCACGGTGGTACCGGACTTGGCCTTGTGATCACGCAAAAACTGGTCAATGAAATGGGCGGGGATATCTCGTTCCATAGCCAACCAAATCGCGGTTCCACCTTCTGGTTCCATATCAGTCTTGATCTCAATCCTAATGTTCTGAGCGATCGCTCAACCACCCGCTGTCTGGCAGGTAAACGACTGGCTTACGTTGAACCAAATGCTACCGCCGCGCAATGTACGTTGGATATCTTGAGTGAAACGCCACTGGAGGTGATTTACAGCCCTTCATTCTCTGCATTACCGGCAGAACACTACGATATCCTGCTACTTGGTGTACCCGTCACATTACGCGAGCCGCTCACCATGCAGCATGAACGGCTGGCAAGCGCAGCCGCGATGACCGATTTCCTGTTGCTGGCGCTGCCTTGCCATGCGCAGATTAACGCTGAAAAATTAAAGCAAGGCGGCGCGGCGGCATGTCTGCTAAAACCGCTCACCTCAACCCGATTGCTACCTGCATTAACCGAGTATTGCCACCTGAACCAAGGGTCAGAGCTCCAGGTGTTAGATGAAAGCAAGATTGCGATGACCGTGATGGCGGTGGACGACAACCCGGCGAACCTGAAGCTTATCGGCGCATTACTTGAAGATAAAGTGCAGCACGTCGAGCTGTGCGATAGCGGGCATCAGGCGGTGGACAGAGCCAAACAAATGCAATTTGATCTGATCCTGATGGATATCCAGATGCCGGACATGGACGGTATTCGTGCCTGCGAACTGATCCATCAGCTTCCACACCAGCAGCAGACACCGGTTATTGCGGTAACGGCACATGCCATGGCAGGACAAAAAGAGAAGTTACTCAGCGCCGGAATGAATGACTACCTAGCTAAGCCGATTGAAGAAGATAAATTGCACAGTTTACTGTTGCGCTATAAGCCCGGTGCCGGCACATCAGCCCGGACTATCGTAGCGGCCCCCCCTGAACCCGTGGTCAACCCGAATACGACCCTCGACTGGCAACTGGCGTTGAGACAGGCTGCCGGTAAAAACGATCTGGCGCGGGATATGCTGCAAATGCTGATCGATTTCTTGCCTGAAGTCCGTAACAGAATTGAAGAGCAACTGGTGGGTGAAAACCCTGAAGGGTTGGTGGATTTGATTCATAAACTACACGGCAGCTGCGGTTACAGCGGGGTTCCCCGCATGAAAAACCTGTGCCAGCTTATTGAACAGCAGTTACGTAGCGGGACCAAAGAAGAAGAGCTTGAACCAGAGTTTTTAGAGCTTCTTGATGAGATGGACAACGTCGCGCGGGAAGCAAAACGGATATTGGGGTGATATTCGCCGGAGGCGGCGTAAACGCCTTTTCCAGCCTACAGGTTTTGCTGTTTACCACAGTTCCTATAAGCGTCGCGCATCAGGCACATCGCCGGATGCGGCGTAAACGCCTTATCCGGCCTACAGGTTTCGCTGTTTATCACAGGCCCGATAAGCGTCGCGCCATCGGGCACATCGCTGGAGGCGGCGTAACCGCCTTTTCCGGCCTACAGGTTTTGCTGTTTACCGTAGGCCCGATAAGCGCCGCACATCGGGCACATCGCCGGAGGCGGCATCAGCGTCTTTTCCGGCCTACAGGTTTTGCTGTTTACCGTAGGCCCGATAAGCGCCGCACATCGGGCACATCGCCGGAGGCGGCATCAGCGTCTTTTCCGGCCTACAGGTTTCGCTGTATACCACAGGCCCGATAAGCGTCGCGCCATCGGGCACATCGCCGGAGGCGGCGTAACCGCCTTTTCCGGCCTACAGGTTTTGCTGTTTACCGTAGGCCCGATAAGCGCCGCACATCGGGCACATCGCCGGAGGCGGCGTAACCGCCTTTTCCGGCCTACAGGCTTTGCTGTTTACCACAGATCCGATAAGCGCCGCGCATCGGGCACATCGCCGGAGGCGGCGTCAGCGCCTTTTCCGGCCAACAACTCAGCGTAATTGCTGCCCTGCTTTAAGCGTTGCGGCCACGTTTCGTGCTGTCATCCGCACATTTTCACTCGCATTATCCAGCGCCTCATCCAGCGTGCAAATGGTATAAATCACGCTAAAAACGGCATCAATTCCATGCTCATGTACCACACCAACATCTGGCGTCAGGCTGCCTGCAATACCAATGACTGGCTTATTATATCGCTTTGCAACGTTCGCTACGCCAACCGGGACTTTGCCATGGATCGTCTGACTGTCAATACGCCCTTCCCCGGTCACAACTAAATCTGCATCCGCAACGCAGTCATCAAGGTGTAACGCATCCGTCACGATCTCGATACCACGGCGTAGCTGCGCACCACAAAACGCATACAGTGCAGCCCCCATGCCTCCGGCTGCGCCACCACCGGCCAGCTCCAGCACGTTAACGTCCAGATCGCGGGCGATCAGTTGTGCATAGTGCGTGAGCGCATTATCCAGACGGGTAATCATCTCCGGCGTTGCCCCTTTTTGCGGACCAAATACTGCAGAAGCGCCCTCTTTACCGGTCAGCGGATTCGTGACATCGCAGGCCACTTCAATACGACAGGTAGCAAGGCGCTTATCTAACGCTGAAATATCTATCCTGGTGAGCGATTCCAGGCCGATCCCGCCTTGTGCAATCTGGTTATTCTGCGCATCCAGCAATTTGGCGCCCAGAGCCTGCACCATACCGGCACCACCATCATTAGTCGCGCTACCGCCAATCCCAATGATGATATGTTCTACACCCGCATTCAGCGCATGGCGAATCAACTCTCCGGTCCCCCATGATGTGGTTTTCAGCGGGTCGCGCAACCCTGCCGGAACCCGCTCTAACCCACTGGCGGCCGCCATCTCGATAAACGCTGAGCGCTCATCTCCCGATAACCCATAAAATGCCCGTACCTTACTTCCCAGGGGACCCGTAACATCAACATGCACAAGGTGGCCCGCCGTAGCGGCAACCATCGCCTCGACCGTTCCTTCACCACCATCAGCAACCGGTATCTTTACGTAATCCGCATCAGGCCAGATCTCACGAAAACCCTGCTCAATGGCAGTTGCCACCTCAAGCGCACTCAAACTCTCTTTATAAGAATCCGGTGCAATTACTATTTTCATAAGCCGTCCTTACGCATGTTGATTCTGTTAATCATACACCTGGAGATGTGCCGGTTCCTGTCAGAACCGGCATAACGCTTAGCGCACCATGCATGGGCGTTTATTATCAAAGGTCCAGTTCGGGATCAGGTACTGCATTCCCATCGCGTCATCACGCGCCCCCAGGCCGTGCTGCTGGTACAGCTCGTGTGCTTTCATCACCTGGTCCATATCCAGTTCTACACCCAGACCCGGCTTCGCTGGCACCTGTACCATGCCGCCTTTAATGTCGAACGGCTCTTTGGTCAGGCGTTGGTTACCTTCCTGCCAGATCCAGTGGGTATCAATGGCCGTAATTTTACCCGGCGCCGCTGCCGCGACATGAGTGAACATCGCCAGCGAAATATCAAAGTGGTTGTTAGAGTGTGAGCCCCAGGTAAGGCCAAACTCATGACACATCTGCGCCACGCGAACAGAGCCCTGCATAGTCCAGAAATGCGGGTCAGCCAGCGGAATATCCACAGACTGCAACGACAGCGTGTGCCCCATCTGACGCCAGTCGGTAGCGATCATATTGGTCGCCGTCGGCAGGCCAGTAGCGCGGCGGAATTCCGCCATCACTTCACGCCCAGAGAACCCCTGCTCCGCGCCGCATGGATCTTCAGCATAAGCCAGTGATCCTTTCAGATACTTACCGATCTTGATCGCTTCATTCAACGACCAGGCGCCGTTGGGATCGAGCGTTACGCGGGCCTGTGGGAAACGCTTCGCCAACGCGACGATAGATTCCGCCTCCTCTTCCCCTGCCAGCACGCCACCTTTCAGTTTAAAGTCGTTAAAACCATATTTCTCATACGCTGCTTCAGCCAGGCGCACTACCGCATCCGGGGTCATGGCCTCTTCATGGCGCAGGCGATACCAGTCGCACTTCTCATCCGGCTGACTCTGATACGGCAGCGGCGTCGCTTTACGGTTGCCGACGAAGAACAGATACCCCAACATTTCCACTTCGCTACGCTGCTGACCATCACCTAACAGAGACGCGACATTCACCCCCAGGTGCTGGCCTAACAGATCCAACATTGCCGCTTCGATCCCGGTAACCACATGAATAGTGGTACGTAAATCGAAGGTCTGCAAACCACGCCCACCGGCATCCCGATCGGCAAAGGTATTGCGTACCGTATTCAGTACGTTTTTGTATTCACCTAACGTTTTGCCCACCACCAGCGGAATCGCATCTTCCAGAGTCTGACGAATTTTCTCGCCGCCGGGAATTTCGCCCACCCCGGTATGACCGGAATTATCTTTGATAATCACAATATTACGCGTGAAGAACGGGGCATGTGCGCCGCTCAGGTTCATCAGCATGCTGTCGTGGCCCGCAACCGGGATCACCTGCATAGCGGTCACTACTGGGGTAGAAAATTGTGCGCTCATTATCGTGTCCTTATTCAAAATCAGTGACGGCCGAAAACGGGACGTTTACGGTCAAAAGTCCATCCGGGGATCAGATACTGCATCGGTGCTGCATCATTACGCGCACCGCCGGGCAATGCCTTATAGGCTTCATGCGCTTTCTGTACCTGATCCCAGTCCAGTTCCACACCCAGACCGGGTGCATCTGGAACCGCAATTTTTCCGTTCTTTATTTCCAGCGGATTCTTCGTCAGACGGCAATCGCCCTCCTGCCAAATCCAGTGCGTGTCGATGGCTGTCGGATTGCCCGGCGCTGCCGCACCGACGTGAGTAAACATTGCCAGCGAAATATCAAAGTGGTTATTGGAATGGCATCCCCAGGTCAGGCCCCAGTCATCGCACAACTGTGCCACGCGCACTGCACCAGAAAGCGTCCAGAAGTGCGGATCGGCCAGCGGAATATCGACAGCATTCAGCATTACCGCGTGGCCCATTTCGCGCCAGTTGGTAGCAATCATGTTGGTCGCCACCGGCAAACCGGTCGCGCGGCGGAACTCAGTCATCACTTCACGCCCGGAAAATCCCTGTTCAGCGCCGCACGGATCTTCGGCGTAGGTCAGAACATCATTTAGCCCTTTGCACAAGGCGATCGCTTCATCCAGTAGCCAGGCACCGTTAGGGTCTACCGTAATACGTGCCTCCGGGAAGCATGCTTTCAGCGCACGGGCGGTTTCAATTTCTTGCTCACCCGGCAACACACCGCCCTTCAGTTTGAAATCTTTAAAGCCATAACGATCCTGTGACGCCTGCGCCAGACGCACCACCGCATCGCTGGTCATCGCTTGCTGGTGACGTAAGTGATACCACTCATGTTTACCCGGCGTACTTTCCAGATACGGCAGATCGGTTTTGGTGCGATCGCCTACATAGAACAGATAACCGAGCACGGTCACTGCATCACGCTGCTTACCCGGACCTAACAGCTCGCAGACCGGTACATTCAGCGCTTTGCCCAGCAGATCCAGCAGCGCGGCTTCCAGCGCCGCCACCGCATTGACGCGCAGCTCAAATGTCCAGGCGCCATTGCCGAAGGTATCAAAGTCAGCAGCCTGATTGCCTTTATGCACCTGCTGGACCACCTTATTCAGGCGGGCCACTTCCTGGCCTAACACCTGCGGAATAGCGTCCACCAGCGTTTGATAGATCACTTCTCCGCCCGGCGCTTCACCCACACCGGTGTGTCCGGCGTTATCAGTAAGGACCACGATATTGCGGGTAAACCAGGCGTTATGCGCGCCACCAATATTGAGCAGCATGCTGTCATGACCAGCCACCGGAATGACTTTCATGTCGGTAATAACGGGACTCGATTGTGTTGTCATCATCATTGTCCTGCGACAGGTTTCAGTTCGATACGTTTAATATCGCCAACCAGCACCAGATAACTCACCACGGCAATCAGCGCATGCACTCCAACGTAAATCAAGGCACCATTAAACGACCCCGTCGTGCCCACAATGTAGCCGATAGCAATCGGTGTCACGATGCCGGAGATATTACCGAACATGTTGAACAGACCGCCGCTCAGGCCGCTAATCTCTTTAGGAGCCGTGTCCGCCATTACCGCCCAGCCCAGTGCACCAATACCTTTACCGAAGAAGGCCAGCGCCATAAAGCCGATAATCATCCATTCAACGTTGACGTAGTTACAGAACACCATCACCATTGACAGCAACATACCCAACACGATTGGCGTTTTACGGGCGATATTTAGCGAACCGGTGCGACGCATCAGCCAGTCGGAAATAATGCCGCCGAGCACGCCACCTGCGAATCCGCAAATAGCCGGGACCGACGCCACAAATCCCGCTTTCAGAATCGACATACCGCGCGCCTGTACCAGATAGACCGGGAACCAGGTGATAAAGAAGTAGGTCAGCGCGTTAATACAGTACTGGCCGATGTAGATACCGATCATCATGCGGGAACCCAACAACTGCTTGATTTGTCCCCATTTCACGCTGAACGGAACTTTAGCTTTAGCTGCTGCCTGATCCATGTTGATCAGTGCGCCACCTTCGGCAATGTAGTCCAGTTCTTTTTGGTTTACACCCGGATGCTGGTTCGGTTCGTGAATCACTTTCAGCCAGACAAAGCTGATGATGATCCCGAGTCCACCCATAAAGAAGAATACGTGTGACCAGCCCACTTCGTGGGTCAGCCAACCCATGATTGGCGCGAAGATAACAGTGGCGAAGTATTGCGCGGAGTTAAAAATTGCCACCGCGGTCCCCCTCTCCTGCGCCGGGAACCAGGCCGCAACAATGCGACTGTTGCCAGGGAACGAGGGTGACTCAGCTAAGCCCACGAGGAAACGCAAGGTAAACAGTGCGACGATGATTCCGAAGCCGCTAAAGATATCGACGAAGCCTTGCAGCAAGGTAAACATGGACCAGATAAAGATGGACCAGAAATAAACGCGCTTTGAACCAAAGCGGTCAAGCAACCAGCCGCCGGGGATCTGGCCGATAACATAGGCCCATGAAAAAGCAGAAAATACATACCCCATCCCGACCGCATCCAGACCAATGTCTTTGGCCATTTCTGAACCGGCAATGGATAAAGTGGCGCGATCGCCGTAGTTGAAGGATGTGACGATAAACAACATCACCACTATCCAGTAGCGAGCGTTAGTGCGTTTTTCCGCGCTGCTCGCCGCCTGACTTAATGAACTCATTGTTGCACTCCTGAATCTTGGCTTTCGCCAGTTCATTCTGTACAGCACCTGTAGGGTGATCAGAATGAGAGGTTAGTGTGTGGCAGTTTTGGTACAGCTCGGGGCCGTTTTATTCTGACTCGCTGCCTTTCCGGGAACTGACGGGAAAAGTATATGAAGGAGTGCCTCTTTCCCTCACCGTGCAGGAACACAACATTAGAGAGGCAGTGAGAAGTTGTTTGGGGCATAAGCCCAAAGCAGTGGAAGTTAGTTCACGTAATTGGGGTTTTATTGCCGGGTGGCGGCTTCGCCTGACCCGGCCTACGGATCAAATGGGGGTTGCATGCCCGTGCGGGCGAGAGGTTATTTAAGCAAGGTTCCCCAGCTTTCTACCCAGGGATTAGATTCGCTTTCCGGTTCCGGATGTTCACCGGCATCAATCAGCAACATCTCACCCACTCGCTGGGCGCTCTGTTCTTGCAAAAGCGCATCAAACTGCTTACCGCCGCCGCAGAAATTGGCATATGAACTGTCACCGAGCGCAATAATGCCGTAGTGAACGTCAGGCTGGTAACCCAGTTGGTCTTTAATTCCCTGAAACAGCGGCACGATGCTGTCCGGCAGATCACCTTGTCCCGTCGTCGACGTTACGACCAGGATGTACTTGTCTTTGTATTTTTCCCAGTCAGCCAGTTCAGGATCTTCATAAACCGTGGCTTTATGCCCCTGATTTGCGAGGATAGCTTCGGCCTCTTCGGCAACCAGCAGCGCGTTTCCATACATTGTGCCGACAAAAATACCAATTTCCGCCATAACCTTTATCTCCAAGGACTTAAGAATCTGTCTGCTCATCCTGACCTGACAACCCGCTGAACTCAACCCTTTCATTCTCAGGGAGAAGCCCACACCAGCCAAACTGTGATAGCGCTTGCATCCAGACGTTATCCAACCCGGCACG
This sequence comes from Citrobacter sp. Igbk 17, assembly GCF_028069775.1. Classification (NCBI taxonomy): domain Bacteria; kingdom Pseudomonadati; phylum Pseudomonadota; class Gammaproteobacteria; order Enterobacterales; family Enterobacteriaceae; genus Citrobacter; species Citrobacter sp. Igbk 17. The sequence continues at coordinate 49,975 of NZ_JANEWI010000003.1, forward strand.
AATAACCAGTGGTTCACCGGTGAAGGGGTGCGTAAGTTCAAGCTGGCTGGCATGCAGCATCAGGCGCTGGCAGCCAAAATGCTCTGCGGCGCTGCGGTTTTGTCGCAAATCACCGTGCTTACTATCGCCAATAATCGGATGACGCAAATGCGCCAGGTGACGTCTGAGCTGATGTTTACGGCCAGTTTTAGGATCCAGCTCCACCAGCCCGTAACGGGTGGTTGGATAGCGACCGGTTGCCACGGGCATTTCTACCGTAGCCAGCCCGCGATAGTGGGTTACCGCAGGCTGTGGGCCTTTGTCGTCACGGGCAAATTTATCGGCAATCTTGTCCAGCTCTTCCACCAACGGATAATCCAGCACGGCGTCGTCCATCAGCCAGCCGCGCACAATGGCATGGTAGCGTTTTTGGATTTGATGCTGCTCAAATTGCTGTGCCAGCCGTCGTCCGGCCTCGCTGGACAGCCCCATCAACAGCACACCGGATGTTGGTCTGTCGAGTCGGTGGGCGGTAAAAACGTGCTGGCCAATCTGGTCACGCACGGTTTGCATTACCACCACTTTCTCATCGCGGTCGAGCCAGCTACGATGAACCAGCCAGCCCGAAGGTTTGTTGACTGCAACCAGCCATTGATCTTGATAGAGAATTTCCAGCATCAGGCGTCATCACGGGTAAATAGCGCATCCAGGTCCTGCAATGCAATCAGGATCACATCGCGCTGCGGATGATCGGCTGCCAGCGCCATTTCATAATATGGCGCAATAGCGAACGCTTCCGGAAGTGGCTGCGCATTATCAAGCAGCGCATGCATACGGGGAATCAACACCCACTGCAGCCATTCAACTGGCTCCATGGTATCCATACAAAAAGGCTGCGTGCTGGAAAACAGATGCGCTTCTGGCTCATCCATCCGCCAGTGATTATGTTCACGCAGCAGTGCTTCAAGCGCATGCAACTGCTCGCGCACACGGTCATGAGTCGTCATGAAATTAACCCCAATGATGAAAAATCTGGCGCGAAGAATAGCACTAGTAGAAGGGAAATAAAAAAAAGGGAGCACTGTAAAAACAGTGCTCCCGGTTCGTTTCGCAGCATTCCAGCTACTTTTGGTGCTCCCTGCTCATCCGTGACAACTTTTCCTGTGGTCTTGCGACCTCGTTCATCCTGAACATTTGCATCCTGCTCACACCGCCCCGATGTGAAAACTTCATCCTGAAGTGTCCCTGGCCATCCTGACCCGCCGAACATCCTGACCGGCTCTCATTCTCCATCCTGGAGGTGTCCTTTAACGCTTCCCGCGTTTTCCTCTTTGCTTCATCCTGAAACCTGTCCTTGCAGCACCGTCCTGGTGTGTCCTGCCGAAGTGTCATCATCCTGATGTTCACTTCGTTGTGCGACTCCTTGTCGACGGAGATAGAATCGCCTGTTTCGCATTGTCTTACAAGACACTTACAGACATACCCTAATGATTATTTTCGTATGAAAGTTGACAATAAAACATTAACCGATTGAATTATAAATATTTAATATTATATCGGCCAATGAAGTCTTTACTGATCACCTGGCAATCTCCTACAGGGTTTGTAAGAGATCTCTCACACGCCCTAGGGCAAACTGGATTACAGAACAGGCTTAAGTTGAGTAAGAAATTCCGCAAGTGAGGCCGCCAGAACCGTTCGTTTACGGGTTCCCAGCGTTTCCTTGCAGACTTCCCCAGACAAGTTGCACACTGAAATAACATCAAGTTCATTGTCCAGTGTGGCAATAAAAAGCGTAGGAGAGAGCTTAAGGCGTTTTTGCGTAACCAGGTGGCCGATCAGGTTTTCCTGTACGCGTCTGAAGTCATCTTCAGACCAGGTTTGCAGAAGAGTAAGTTTTTCGTCCGCAAATTGTGCGTGCATGTCCCCGGCAAACTGGGTGGTATAAAACGCATGAACAGCGGGTTGTACCACAATATCAAAGGCACGTTCAACCGCGTTTACATTCGGCTCGCCTACAAAAGGCTGCGGTTGCCAGTACACCGCATCGTTCGTGGAGGAGATGATGCACGGAGACGGTACGCCATACAGCTCTTCACTCAGCGGCCAGCTGCTGTTTTTTTCATGCCATGCATCGCAATAACGCGTCGTAAAGGCTGTCAACGCCTGTGCGGTCAATTCGTCCACTGATTTCTCTCTTCACAAAAGCCAGGATACACTTGTCGCATAGTGTATCTGGTTTATGACGGTGAAACATGTCTTCTTATGAAAATCATCGGGCGCTTGACGGCCTGACTCTCGGAAAATCAACGGATTACCGAGATATTTACGACGCCAGCCTGCTGCAGGGTGTTCCGCGCAGCCTGAACCGCGACCCGCTGGATCTAAAAGCCGATAATCTGCCTTTTCACGGCGCGGATATCTGGACGCTGTATGAACTGTCATGGCTGAATGCCAACGGCTTACCGCAGGTTGCGGTCGGCCATGTAGAGCTGGATTACACCAGCGTTAATCTGATTGAATCAAAAAGTTTTAAGCTGTATCTGAACAGTTTTAATCAGACGCGTTTTGACTCATGGGAACACGTCCGCCAAACTCTGGAACACGATCTACGCGCCTGCGCGCAGGGTGATGTCAGCGTGGCGATCTATCGTCTTGACGAACAAGAAGGGCAGCCGATAGCCCACTTCAATGGCACCTGTATCGACAATCAGGATATCGTCATTGATAACTACCAGTTCAGCACCGACTATCTGGAAAACGCCGTGAGCGGCGACAAAGCAGTAGAAGAGACGCTGGTCAGCCATCTGCTGAAATCCAACTGTCTGATCACCCATCAGCCTGACTGGGGTTCCATACAAATTCAGTATCGTGGACGCAAAATCGACAGGGAAAAGTTGCTGCGCTATCTGGTCTCCTTCCGCCACCATAATGAATTTCACGAGCAGTGTGTGGAACGTATTTTCAATGACCTTCTGCGTTTCTGTCAGCCGGAGAAACTGAGCGTATATGCACGCTACACGCGACGCGGCGGCCTCGATATCAACCCATGGCGCACCAACACAGATTTCACCCCCGCAACAGGCAGACTGGTGCGTCAGTAATCTTTTTTCTCAATTTTGCGTGTCGGATTCCGCGCGCAAGGTTGTGAAAGGTCATAAGCCAGGGCTATTGTAATCAGTAGAGGATGATATCTCTCGTCCCGTAAGGAGTTTACTTGATTACACATATTAGCCCGCTTGGCTCAATGGACATGTTGTCGCAGCTGGAAGTCGATATGCTTAAACGCACGGCCAGCAGCGACCTGTATCAACTGTTTCGTAACTGTTCGCTTGCCGTTCTGAACTCCGGCAGTTTGACCGACAACAGCAAAGAGCTGCTGTCTCGTTTCGAAAGTTTCGACATTAACGTGCTGCGCCGTGAACGCGGTGTGAAGCTGGAACTGATCAACCCACCTGAAGACGCGTTTGTCGATGGGCGCATCATTCGCGCGCTGCAGGCCAACCTGTTTGCCGTCCTGCGCGACATTCTTTTCGTCAATGGCCAGATCCATAACGCGGGTCGTTTTCAGCATCTGGATCTCGAAAGCTCGGTTCACATCACCAACCTGGTGTTCTCCATTCTGCGTAATGCCCGGGCACTTCACGTCGGTGAAGCGCCGAACATGGTCGTCTGCTGGGGCGGTCACTCAATCAACGAGAACGAGTACTTGTATGCGCGCCGCGTGGGCACTCAGTTAGGCCTGCGTGAACTGAACATCTGCACCGGGTGTGGTCCGGGCGCGATGGAAGCACCAATGAAAGGTGCCGCGGTCGGCCACGCTCAGCAGCGCTACAAAGACAGCCGCTTTATCGGTATGACCGAGCCGTCAATTATCGCTGCGGAACCACCAAACCCGCTGGTTAACGAACTCATCATCATGCCGGACATTGAAAAACGTCTGGAAGCGTTCGTCCGTATCGCTCACGGCATTATCATCTTCCCCGGCGGCGTAGGAACGGCTGAAGAGCTGCTGTACCTACTGGGTATCCTGATGAATCCGGCGAACAAAGATCAGGTTCTGCCATTGATCCTGACCGGGCCAAAAGAGAGCGCAGATTACTTCCGCGTACTGGATGAGTTTATCGTGCACACGCTGGGAGAAGAGGCGCGCCGTCACTATCGAATTATCATTGACGATGCAGCGGAAGTCGCTCGTCTAATGAAAAAAGCGATGCCGCTGGTGAAAGAGAACCGCAGGGACACCGGTGATGCCTACAGCTTTAACTGGTCAATTCGTATCGCGCCTGATTTGCAGATGCCGTTCGAACCGTCCCACGAAAACATGGCGAATCTGAAACTGTATCCAGACCAGCCTGTTGAAGTGCTGGCTGCAGACCTGCGTCGCGCATTCTCCGGTATTGTCGCGGGGAACGTGAAAGAAGTCGGCATTCGCGCCATTGAAGAATTTGGCCCGTACAAAATCCACGGCGACCCTGAGATGATGCGCCGCATGGACGATCTCCTGCAGGGCTTTGTTGCACAACATCGTATGAAGTTGCCGGGCACTGCGTATATCCCTTGCTACGAAATCTGCGCATAACCTTCAACACCGGGTAGCTGATGCTACCTCGGTGACAGTTTTGTCCATATCAAAGCCGGATTTGGCGCATCAGCCAACCGGCTTTTTTAGTGATACCAGTCACATAGCTCACGCAATAACATAAACATCAATTATCCTTCGTCTGACAAGCTCCGAAACGCAAACGATTACCTTCCAAAGGAAACCGTGATTTATCACCGCAAATTATAATTAGTCGTCAGAATTCACTAAAAATAACAGTTTTTATAGCGCAACCCTCGTATCTTCGCGCCCTGTCTTTCATGCCATATGTCGTTAATGTTAGCCTTCACGCCCGTAAATTCGCTTTGACTATTTTTTAACAGATTAATGGTCCAAATTTATCCACATAAAAGGTGGATTATTGCATTTGAGATCGCGATCACTGATACATTCATTACTTAAATGTATCTTTCCGCCCGAAAATTATTACGGCGAAAAATTATATAAAAATCGCTAAACGAATTTCGTTTTACAGTCGGGTATTTTTTCATTGGATTGAACCCAAACCCGACTTTTTAAGCTTCCTCCAGGAGAAACAGATGGAAAACACTCAAACCAGCACTATCGTTACGGGCCAGACCCGCAGCGCATGGCGCAAGACAGACACCATGTGGATGCTGGGCCTTTACGGCACGGCGATTGGCGCGGGTGTATTATTCCTGCCAATTAACGCAGGCGTTGGCGGTATGATCCCGCTGATCATCATGGCCATTCTTGCCTTCCCAATGACCTTCTTTGCTCACCGTGGTCTGACCCGCTTCGTGTTGTCCGGTAAAAATCCGGGTGAAGACATCACTGAAGTTGTAGAAGAGCACTTTGGCGTTGGCGCAGGTAAACTGATTACTCTGCTCTACTTCTTCGCTATCTACCCCATTCTGCTGGTTTACAGCGTTGCAATCACCAACACCGTTGAAAGCTTCCTGACTCACCAGTTGGCGATTACGCCGCCGCCGCGTGCAATCCTCTCTCTGATTCTGATTGTCGGCATGATGACCATCGTGCGCTTCGGTGAGCAGATGATCGTGAAGGCGATGAGCATCCTGGTATTCCCGTTTGTTGCGGCACTGATGCTGCTGGCACTGTACCTGATCCCTCAGTGGAGCGGTGCGATTCTGGAAACCATGTCTTTTGACTCTGCGGCAACCACCGGCAACGGCCTGCTGCTGACCCTGTGGCTGGCAATTCCGGTAATGGTGTTCTCCTTCAACCACTCCCCGATCATCTCCTCCTTCGCCGTGGCGAAGCGTGAAGAGTACGGTGATGAAGCAGAGAAGAAATGCTCCAAGATTCTGGCATTCGCTCACATCATGATGGTACTGACCGTTATGTTCTTCGTCTTCAGCTGCGTATTCAGCCTGACTCCGGCGGATCTGGCTGCAGCTAAAGAGCAGAACATCTCTATCCTGTCTTACCTGGCGAACCACTTTAACGCACCGATTATTGCCTGGATGGCACCGATCATCGCGATTATTGCTATCACCAAGTCCTTCCTCGGCCACTACCTGGGTGCGCGTGAAGGTTTCAACGGTATGGTAATTAAGTCTCTGCGTGGCAAAGGCAAGTCCATCGAAATCAATAAACTGAACAAAATCACTGCACTGTTCATGCTGGTAACCACCTGGATTGTGGCGACGCTGAACCCGAGCATCCTCGGCATGATTGAGACCCTGGGTGGCCCGATCATCGCGATGATTCTGTTCCTGATGCCGATGTATGCGATTCAGAAAGTACCGGCAATGCGTAAATACAGCGGCCATATCAGCAACGTGTTCGTTGTGATTATGGGCCTGATCGCTATCTCCGCTATTTTCTACTCTCTGTTCAGTTAATTCCCCTGCGCCGCTCTTCGGGGCGGCGCACCTCGATACACAATGGACGCCTCATGATTAGCGTATTCGATATTTTCAAAATCGGCATTGGCCCTTCCAGCTCCCATACTGTTGGCCCGATGAAAGCAGGCAAACAATTCACGGATGACCTGATTGCACGCGGAATTCTCACTGACGTAACCCGCGTAGTGGTTGATGTCTATGGCTCTCTGTCCCTGACCGGGAAAGGTCACCATACCGACATCGCGATTATTATGGGCCTGGCGGGTAATCTGCCGGATACCGTAGACATTGATGCTATCCCGTCCTTTATCCAGGATGTGAATACCCATGGACGCTTGTTGCTGGCAGACGGTCAACATGAGGTCGAATTCCCGGTTGATAAGTGCATGAATTTCCATACGGACAATCTGTCCCTGCACGAAAACGGGATGCGCATTACCGCGCTGGCGGGCGAAAAAGCCATTTACAGCCAGACGTACTATTCCATCGGCGGTGGATTTATCGTTGATGAAGAACACTTTGGTTTGCCGAATAACAATCCGGTAAGCGTGCCGTATCCGTATAAATCCGCAGCCGATTTGCAACGACACTGTCAGGAAACCGGCCTGTCACTTTCCGGCCTGATGATGCAGAACGAGCTAGCTCTGCACAGCAAAGAAGAGCTGGAACAGCACTTTGCAAACGTCTGGGAAGTGATGCGTAGTGGAATTGAACGCGGTATCACCACCGAAGGTGTTCTGCCGGGCAAACTGCGCGTTCCGCGTCGTGCGGCAGCACTGCGTCGTATGCTGGTTAGCAGTGACAAAACCACGACTGACCCGATGGCAGTTGTAGATTGGATCAACATGTTTGCGCTGGCCGTGAACGAAGAGAACGCTGCCGGTGGACGTGTCGTTACCGCCCCGACGAACGGCGCATGCGGGATTGTTCCTGCGGTGCTGGCGTACTATGACAAGTTTATCCGCGAAGTGAACGCTAACTCACTGGCACGCTATATGCTGGTCGCGAGCGCTATCGGTTCCCTGTACAAGATGAATGCCTCAATTTCGGGTGCTGAAGTCGGCTGTCAGGGTGAAGTCGGTGTAGCGTGTTCTATGGCGGCAGCGGGTCTGGCAGAACTGCTGGGCGGTAGCCCGACGCAGGTATGTATCGCCGCAGAAATCGGTATGGAACACAACCTGGGTCTGACCTGCGACCCGGTTGCCGGACAAGTTCAGGTTCCGTGCATTGAGCGTAACGCCATTGCCTCGGTGAAAGCGGTGAACGCTGCTCGTATGGCACTGCGCCGTACCAGCGAGCCTCGTGTATGCCTCGATAAAGTTATCGAGACCATGTACGAGACGGGTAAAGATATGAACGCCAAATACCGCGAAACCTCGCGTGGCGGTCTGGCGATGAAGATCGTTACCTGCGATTAATTCTCAGCACATTTTCGTATCTGTAGGCCGGATAAGGCGCTCGCCGCATCCGGCTTTTATTGCCTGATGGCGCTGCGCTTATCAGGCCTACGGATAGCACTATTTCACAATGCTCGTCTCCACTCGTCGTGAATGTTACCCTACAGACTAATTTGTTAGGGAGAACACCGTGGCCGTCCATCTGCTCATTGTCGATGCACTCAATCTCATTCGTCGCATTCACGCCGTCCAGGGGTCGCCCTGTGTGGAGACATGCCAGCACGCACTCGATCAGCTGATTGTGCACAGCCAACCCACGCACGCCGTGGCGGTATTCGATGATGAGGCACGTAACAGCGGTTGGCGTCACCAACGGCTACCTGACTACAAAGCAGGTCGCCCACCGATGCCCGACGAATTGCATCACGAAATGCCCGCCCTACGCGCCGCTTTTGAACAGCGCGGCGTCTGTTGTTGGGTCTCGAGCGGGAATGAAGCCGATGATTTAGCTGCAACGCTGGCGGTGAAAGTCACCCAGGCGGGACATCAGGCCACCATCGTTTCGACAGACAAAGGTTATTGCCAGTTGCTCTCCCCAACATTACGCATTCGCGACTATTTCCAGAAGCGCTGGCTGGACGCGCCATTCATTGAGAAAGAATTCGGCGTAATGCCTCAGCAGTTGCCGGACTACTGGGGACTGGCCGGGATCAGCAGCTCAAAAGTGCCGGGCGTTGCAGGTATTGGTCCCAAGAGCGCAACGCAGCTACTCGTGCAATTTCAGCATCTGGAAGGGATTTACGCACATCTGGAAGACGTGCCGGAAAAGTGGCGTAAGAAACTCGAAATACATAAAGAGATGGCGTTTCTGTGCCGTGATATCGCGCGCCTGCAAACGGACTTACATATTGACGGAAACCTCCAGCAGCTACGGCTGGCACGGTAGTTCTTTGGCGATAGCTCTGTTGCCGGATGGCGGTGTAAACACCTTATCCGGCCTACAAATCAATCACACTGTAGGCCGGATAAGCGCCAGGTGATTACCAGGCAGTATGGTAAAGCTCGACGATATCGGCAATGCTTGCTTCACGCGGGTTACCGCCAGTGCAAACATCGTCAAATGCCGCCTGCGCCAGCGCAGGAATATCTTCCTTACGTACCCCAACATCACGTAAGTGCGGCGGGATCCCCACATCGCGGTTAAGCGCAAACACAGCATCTACCGCTGCCTTACGCGCCTCTTCCAGCGTCAAACCTTCCACTTTCACCCCCATCACCCGGGCGATATCGCGGAATTTCTCTCCGGTGTATTCGGCGTTGTAGTGCATCACGTGCGGTAACAAAATAGCATTGGCGACGCCGTGTGGAGTGTTATAAAAGGCCCCCAGCGGATGCGCCATGCCATGCACGAGTCCCAGACCGACGTTTGAAAATCCCATCCCGGCAACGTACTGACCCAGCGCCATTGCCTCACCGGACTGGCTGTCGCCATTAACAGAGCCGCGCAACGCCCCGGCAATGATCTCAATGGCTTTGATGTGCAACGCGTCAGTGAGTGCCCACGCCGCCCGCGTAATATAACCTTCAATAGCATGGGTCAACGCATCGACCCCGGTCGCCGCTTTTAACGCGGCAGGCATACCGTCCATCATATCGGCATCAATAAACGCCACCTGCGGGATGTCATGCGGATCGACACAGACAAATTTACGCCGATTTTCTTCATCCGTGATCACGTAGTTAATGGTCACTTCCGCCGCCGTCCCTGCCGTCGTAGGGATTGCCATCACCGGTACGCTCGCAGCACGTGTTGGCGATAACCCTTCAAGGCTGCGGACATCGGCAAACTCAGGGTTATTGTGGATAATGCCAATCGCTTTGCAGGTATCTTGCGGGGAGCCGCCGCCTATCGCTATCAGATAATCAGCACCACTTTGCTGAAAGACTCCCAATCCCTCCTTCACCACTGCAATTGTAGGATTCGGGATCACGCCGGAATAGATTTCCCACGGCAAACCGGCGGCATCCATACGGGATGTCACCTTATCGACAACGCCGCACTGTACCAGGTTTGCATCGGTGACAATCAAAGCCTTGCGATAACCCCGACGGATGACCTCGTCCGTTAATGCCCCAACAGCTCCCCGGCCAAACCATGCCGTTTCATTCAGAATCATTCTGTTCGCCATCGTATTTCTCCTTTTCGCTATGCGAAATTACTCTTCAATTCGTAATCCGTAAGATTTGAATTTCTCCAGCACAATGGCGATCTCTTCGTCATCCAGCACCGGCACCGGGTCGACAATCGCCAGGGTGCTCAGATAAAGGCGGGCCAGAACTTCCACTTCATGCGCCAGCCATAGTGCTTTTTCCAGATTCGCTTCACAGGCAATCAACCCATGGTGCTGCAACAGCGTTGCCTTACGGCTTTTCAACGCGACGCTCACATGCTCTGACAGCTCTCGTGTACCAAACGTCGCATACGGCGCACACGGGATAGAGTTCCCCCCAGCCGCGGCAATCATGTAATGGATTGCCGGAATAGGACGGTTCAAAATTGACACGGCGGTGCAATGAATCGCATGGTTATGAACGACCGCATTGGCATCCGGACGCGTCTGATAAGCTGCCAGGTGAAAACGCCATTCACTGGAAGGTAATTGTCCTTTATCATATTTGCCGTCGTTATCTACGAACACGATCATGTTTTCAGTGAGTCTTTCGTAAGGGATACCGCTGGGTGTGATCAGCATTCCATTTTCATATCGCGCACTCACATTTCCGGCGGTTCCCTGGTTCAACCCAAGACGGGTCATTTCCAGGCAGGTTTCGATGATTTCACGTGATAAACGCATTCTTTCCATAATGATTCTCCGGGTACAGTTGCCCCTCGTCTTTATTGCGAAAAAATGCTGCCGCAGAGTAAGACGGGTCAGGTTTCAGATATGAGCAGCCACTGAACATATTTATTCAGATTCAGTTGGCCGATTTAGTTAGTGCGACGAATTATTGTTGTCTTACACGCTTAATTAGTTTCATCTCAACTTTTACGGTTTCTTTAATTGGCTGGTCATCAATAGCACTCATCATCATAGTGAAGGCTTTTTCCGCCCAGACATTTTCATCCTGCTGCATTGACCAGACATTATTAGCGAGGAATCCCAGCATCGGATGTTCATCAAATGTCCCGATATTAATGTCCGGTGGAATCACGCCAAAACGATTGCGAAGAGCAATGACGGCACCTTCCAGCACAGGTAATGATGAGGCAATAAACGCCTGCGGACAGCCCTGTTCGTTGATCAGTTTCTCCATCAACCGGTAGCCACCATCCGGCGTATTATCCGGACCTTCACGCACCCAGTCACGGTGAGCAATTCCATTATTGTTCAATGCGTTAAGATAACCTTTCAAACGATCACCAATACTGGGCAATCCGGTATCCCCGACTAAAAACCAGATCGGAGATTTTCCTGCATCAAACAAACTTTGCGTCAGCTTTTCACCACCTAAAATGTTATGACTTTCAACCAGTGCGTTATCGGTATACTTAAAATCCCTGTCGAGTAGCACCATCGGTTTTCTGACCTGACGCAAATGGTGTTGCTGATTCTCTAAGGTTGAGGGAACAATAAAAAGGCCATCAACATTACGAGCTATTAACGCTTTCGTTAATTTGTTTTCATAATCAACATCATCGTAGGTACAACTAATCGTTAATTGATATCCAGAGCGACGGCAACGTTGTTCAAGTTTTTCGGCAAGTGTGGCAAAAAAGACGTTAGATATATTGGGCACAATCAGCCCCAACGTATCTGTTTTATTCAGTTTCAGGCTGCGGGCTGAATGGTTTATGACATAACCATACCGTTCAACGTATTCATTAATACGCGTTTGGGTTTTGACACTGATACGATATTGCTCAGCCTTCCCGTTCAGCACCAGTCGCACGGTCGTCACCGATAAATTCAGATCGCTGGCTATCTGTTCTACTGTTTTAGCCATTTATATGTCCCAGTTCACATCCAAAAACGTCAATTCACAATCATAAAAGTATTTTAAACTTTTGTCTTACTGCATAACCTGGTTAAGCGCTTGCTGTTGATCCCACATCATCAGATATACCTGGAATTTACGGTCATAGAAGTCCTGTCGTGCCGGATTCGCTTTAATCACCCCGCCTGGGCGAACCATCGCCCGGCAGGCGGAGGGAACATCTGCCCACCCTCCGCAGGCTACCGCACCAGTAATAGCCGCACCTAACGTCACGGCATCTTCTTCCTGCAAAAGGTGAATATCGCATCCGGTGGCGTCTGCATACTCTCGCAACCACAGTGGATTATGTGTTGCACCACCACACAGCGTCAGTCGAGAAATGGTATGACCGTTTTCGCGCATCACTTCCATAATGTGTCGGGTGCCGCAGGCAATCGCCTGTAATGTCGCCAGATACAGACGAGCAACCTGCATCTCGCCTCGTTCAAGCGTCAAACCGCAAACGCTGCCCTGGGCATCAGGTCGCGCACGCGGGGAACGGTTACCGTGATGATCGGCCAGTACATGCAGATAACGACCAGGCTCTGACTCCTGTGCTTCCAATGCAGCCACCCATTCATTAACTAACACTATCGGATGACAACCTCGTGCCTCAGCCTTGTGATACAACTCAGCGCTGGCACCTGACTCCTGAAGCGTCCAGTCAACCAGCGCCCCGGCAGCGCTTTGTCCCCCTTCCGTCAGCCAGTAACCCGGCAGCATGGCGGACCAGTACGGCCCCCATACTCCCGGTGTATGAATTTCCTGCTCGCTGCACAACATATGGCAATTTGATGTTCCGCTGATCAACGCCAATGTTCCCGCAGGCTCGACACCAGCAAGCGCCACGCCCCCCGCATGCGCATCGATCATGCCACTGGCGACTACCACCGCAGTCGTCAGTCCCAGCGCTTGTGCCGCATCGGGGCTGAGCGTCCCAACGGCCGCGCCAGGGGGCAGGATCCGCGACGGAATTTTGCTCAACAAATCCGTTAATTCAACCGCATCCAGCAGGGAGTGGCTAAAGCGTTGTTCATGTGCCAGATAGTTCCATTTACAGGTTAAAGTACACAGACCTGCAACATCACAAGCGGTGGCTTGCCAGACCAAAAAATCCGCCAGATCGTAGAAGCGGTGTGCTCGCTGCCAGGTCGCAGGGAAATGGTTTTTTAGCCACAGCACTTTGGGCAGTTCCATTTCGACACTGACTTCCCCCCCGACATAGCGCAACGCGGGGTCCCGCGTTGCGTTGATCCGCTGTGTCTCCTGCACCGCACGATGATCCATCCACATGATGATGTTGTGATCTGACGGTTCACCAGGTGAAACCGCCAGACCTTGCCCCTGTTCATCCAGAGCCACTAACGAACAGGTGGCATCAAACCCCAACGAGCGGATCTCCTCAACGCAAACCCCGGCTGACGACACTGCCTCCTTCACGGCATGGCAAACCTGCTGCCAGATTTCGGCAGATGACTGCTCTACCCGCTCAGGGCCAGGTCGAAACTGCGAGATAGGGAATGTCGCAAAAGCCAGCCGTTTGCCACTGGCATCAAAAACACCCGCCCTGACACTGGCAGAACCGACATCCACTCCGAGGAAATATCCACTGCTCATAGTAGCTCCCTGACGCTGGCTAATAATGGGGCGAATGCACCGCCCCCGCGGTCTTATTTTTTACCGAATGGGTGCAACAGCTTGTCGATTTCCGGTGTATCAATGTTCTGCGCATTCACAAATTTCACCGGAATATCAATTTCTTTCGGTACTGACTGACCTGACACGGCCGCATTCAGCGTCTTAATACCCTGATAGCCAATCTGGTACGCGTCCTGTACAACAAAGCCCTGGATTACACCAGATTTCAGGAAGGCAATGATTGCTTCAGTGCTATCAAAACCAATCACCTTCACTTTACCTTTCAGGTTTTGGCTATCAATGGCGTTCGCCACACCCAGCGTTGAGCCTTCATTGGTGCCGTAGATCCCGGCAATATCGGGGTTTGCCTGGATCATATCGATGGTTTTATCCATCGCTTTTTGCGGATCGCCATCGCTGTACTGAACCGGCAGCACTTTGATATCCGGATATTTTTCCTTCATTCTGGCCACAAAACCTTCCGAACGTTCAATTGCGGAAGAGGTTCCAGCCACGTGCGCAATAATGCCGACTTTCCCTTTGCTACCCACCTGTGCAGCGAGAGCATCTGCCGCTTCAGCCCCTGCTTTACGGTTATTCGTTGCCACAAAGCTGACAGGAATGTCAGAATTTACGCCTGAGTCAAACGTCACAACCTTTATGCCGCGTGAATTCGCTGTTTCCACTAATGGTGCAAGCGCATTGGCGTCTAATGCTGCCAACAGCAATCCATTAGGCTTTTGCGCCATTGCGTTTTCAACCAACTGAATCTGCTCAGCAATCTGAGTTTCATCAGCAGGCCCAACATAGCTGGTCTTATCGCCCAACTCTTTCGCTGCTGCTTCGGTACCCATTTTTACGGTCTGCCAGAATTCATGCTGGAAACCTTTACTGACCACAGGAAGGTTCATATCTTTAGCCAGTGCGCTGGATGTCATGCAGGCCAGCAGGGATAACGCATAGACAAAATTCCTGGTTCTCATTGTTTTACTCCGTTCTGAGTGAGTCACCCTAAACGTCAGGGTTATGTTGTCCCGAGACTTCCGGGTGCGTAAATCAACGAATTTTTTTGCGTAACGTGTCGAGATAAACCGCGGCGATAACGACTACGCCCATGGCCACCATTTGCCAGAACTGCGAGACACCCATCAGGTTCAGACCGTTTTTCAACACGCTCATAATGAATGCGCCGATAATGGTGCCGCCAATAGTGCCAATCCCCCCCATCAGGCTCGTGCCGCCAATGACCACCGCAGCAATGGCTTCCAGTTCATAGCCCACGCCGACGGTCGGCTGGCCCGAGTTAAGGCGAGAAGCCAGAATGACCCCAGCAATCCCGGTCAGCAGACCACAAAATGCGTAGACAAAAATTTTCACGCGCTGGACTTTAATCCCGGAAAGATGTGCAGCAACCTCATTACTCCCCACGGCATAGACATAACGACCAATCACCGTTTTCTTGAGGATATATGCGGCGATCAGTGCGACGACCACGAGGTAAAAAACGGGATAAGGCAGCACATCGAACAAGCGTCCCTGCGCCAGCATCTTGAAGGTGGGATAATCAGCAAAGTAAATTGCCCGGCCGTCAGTCATTACCATATTGATCCCCCGGACAGACATCATCAGACCCAGGGTGGCAATAAAGGGCGGAATAGTCATTTTTGTGACCAGCAAGCCATTGATATAGCCGCATAATCCACCAGCGAGTACGCCAGCCAGAATGCATATTGGCAAAGGCAAACCCAGGGTGGCGCAAATGCCTACTGCGACGCCAGAAAAGGCCACTACCGAACCGAGAGAAAGGTCAATTCCTGAGGTGATAATGACGAAAGTAACACCAATTGCCATGATGCCAATCACTGAGGTTTGCAGGGCAATTGTCATAATGTTTTCGGTGTTAAAGAAGAAAGGTGATCCAAAACTAAAAAATATCACCAGAATAATCAGACTCAAAAGCGGAGCCAGGCGCATTAAAAGCTCTTTGTTAATTTTTATTTTCTTATTATTGCTGTCTGAAGAGGTTACAGAGATAGTCATAAATTAGTCCTCTAACGTCGCATATTGCATGATTTTTTCTTGTGTGGCGTCATCAGAAGCTAACTCTCCGGTAATACGCCCATTACGCATAACTAAAATGCGATCGCACATACCCAGCACTTCCGGTAATTCAGAGGAAATCATGATAATTGATTTCCCTTTTGCCACCAGTCGATTCATTAATTCATAAATTTCAAGCTTGGCCCCCACATCAATACCGCGCGTGGGTTCATCAAAGATGAGAATGTCGGTGTCCTTGCATACCCATCTGGCAATAATAATTTTTTGCTGATTACCGCCACTTAAATTCAACGCAGCCTGTTCTAGATGCGGCGTCTTAATACGCAGTGCTTTCACCTGCTCTTCGCTGGTTTGCTGACAGCGTTTGCTATCCACGTTGCCATATCGGTTAGAATACTCGGGGTAATTTCCTAGCATAATATTGCGTTCAACGGACAATCCTAATGCCAGGCCCTCTTTTTTTCTGTCCTCGGTTAAGTAGCTAATGCCCTGCTGGATAGCATCAGGAATATCCTTGATTACCGTCTCTTTACCGTTCAGCTTGATGGTTCCGCTGTCGATGGGATCGGCACCAAAGATCGCCCGTGCAAGCTCTGTACGCCCGGCCCCCATCAGCCCGGCAAAACCTAAGATTTCCCCCTGATGCAAGGTAAAATCGATATTGTTCAGTACGCCTTTGCGCGTCAGACCACTAACTTCCAGCACCGGTTTACGCTGGGGTTGCGGCTCCCGGCGGGGATAAATATTGCCAAGGTCGCGCCCAACCATCATGGCAATCAGGTCGCTGATTTTGACCGAGTCATAATCCACTGTGGCAATAAACTGCCCATCCCGCATGACGGTAGCGCGATCGGCGATCAGCGCCAACTCTTCCAGTCGGTGCGAGATATAAACGATGCCCGTTCCCTGTTCTTTAAGTAAGCGTGTAACCCGGAATAAACTGTCAATTTCAGTTTCAGTCAACGCCGCCGTTGGTTCATCCATAATAAGAATCTTGGCATTCACCGATATCGCTTTCGCAATCTCAACCATTTGTTGCTGAGCAACAGTAAGATCGGCAACCAGCGTGTCTGGGGAGATATTCAGGTTTAATTTTTGCAAAATATCGATAGCAGCCTGTCGCTGTTGTTTCTCATCCAGACGCCAGCGGTTATTTTTGCAAAACTCCCTGCCAATAAATATATTGTCTTCGACCGTCAGTTCAGGAAAAAGGTTAAACTCCTGATGAATAATGGTGATACCTACGTTTTGTGCACTCAATGGGTTTGCAAACGAAACGGGTTGGCCCTCAAAAATAATATCACCTTCATCAGGTTGATATACACCGGATAAAATTTTCATCAGGGTAGACTTTCCCGCGCCATTCTCCCCCAACAGCGCATGAACCTCACCTTTGCGTAAAGTAAAATCCACATTACTCAACGCTAATACGCCGGGAAAGCGTTTCGTAATATGACTCATCTGTAAAAATGTTTCAGACATTGCTGCTTTCCTCAATATACAGAAACTGTAATCAGTGAATCAGGCGAAAAACAGCGTTGCCAGGAAGCCATCGTCACCGTTAATGCGAATGTGCCTACAAGATCATATGCGTTTTATCAACGATGCTAACTCGAGTTAGCGATTGCCTTTTAAAGCTATTTTAGCTGCCAAAAATAGCCAAATCATTTGGTCTAAAACTGTGACACTGAACAGACAATTTATTTTATCTTATTAATTTAAAAAGAATTTAATGAAAAAATCTGTATTTGTTTATTTGACGCAGATCGAATTTTAACCACTTCTCGTGAGGTTTCTCACAGTTCCATAACAAAAAAGTTGTGCAAAAAACTCTCTAATACCTAAGCTAACTCGAGTTAGCAAAAATGGGTAATTCAGCCAACTGCGACAGTGGTGTCCAACATCCGCTTTTGCAGCACGGCATAAAGTGAGATGAGGAACCTCGAATGAAAAAAAATAGTTTACCGAAAATCGGTATTCGTCCGGTGATTGATGGGCGTCGTATGGGTGTACGCGAGTCGCTCGAAGAACAAACCATGAACATGGCAAAAGCCACTGCCGCACTGATTTCCGAGAAACTTCGTCATGCCTGCGGGGCACAGATCGAGTGCGTTATCGCAGACACCTGTATTGCCGGATTGGCTGAATCTGCCGCCTGTGAAGAAAAATTCAGTAGCCTGAACGTCGGCGTGACAATTACCGTCACGCCATGTTGGTGCTACGGCAGCGAAACTATCGATATGGACCCCATGCGCCCGAAAGCCATTTGGGGTTTCAACGGGACGGAGCGTCCGGGTGCCGTGTATCTGGCTGCAGCCCTGGCTGCACATAATCAAAAAGGGCTTCCCGCCTTCTCTATTTATGGTCATGACGTGCAGGATGCAGGTGATACCACTATCCCTGCCGATGTTGAAGAAAAACTGCTGCGTTTCACCCGGGCAGGTTTAGCCGTTGCCAGCATGAAAGGCAAAAGCTATCTGTCCGTCGGCGGCGTTTCAATGGGAATTGCAGGCTCTATTGTCGACCATAACTTCTTTGAATCCTGGCTGGGAATGAAGGTTCAACCTGTTGATATGACCGAATTACGTCGTCGTATTGACCAGAAAATCTATGACGAAGCGGAACTGGAAATTGCCCTGGCGTGGGCGGATAAACATTTCCGTTATGGCGAGGATCAGAACGCACAACAGTATAAGCGAAATGAAGAACAGAGCCGTGCAGTGCTGAAAGAGAGCCTGCTGATGGCAATGTGCATCCGCGACATGATGCAGGGTAATCAGAAACTGGCAGAGAAAGGCCGGGTTGAAGAGTCGATGGGGTACAACGCGATTGCCGCCGGCTTCCAGGGCCAGCGTCACTGGACGGATCAATATCCAAACGGTGACACCGCCGAAGCGTTGCTGAATAGCTCATTTGACTGGAATGGCGTGCGCGAACCGTATGTCGTCGCCACCGAGAACGACAGCCTGAACGGTGTCGCAATGTTGTTTGGCCACCAACTCACCGGCACAGCGCAGGTCTTTGCTGATGTACGGACCTACTGGTCACCGGAAGCAGTAGAACGCGTCACAGGTAAACCGCTGACCGGTCTTGCTAAGCACGGCATTATTCACCTGATTAACTCCGGCTCTGCGGCACTGGATGGTTCCTGCAAACAGCGTGACAGCGAAGGCCAACCCACCATGAAACCACATTGGGAGATCTCACAGCAGGAAGCTGATGATTGCCTGGCGGCGACCGAATGGTGTCCGGCGATCCACGAGTATTTCCGAGGCGGCGGCTACTCTTCCCGTTTTCTTACCGAAGGTGGCGTACCGTTCACCATGACCCGCATCAATATCATCAAAGGCCTGGGCCCGGTGCTACAAATTGCGGAAGGCTGGAGTGTGGAATTACCGAAGGAGGTGCATGCTCAGCTTGATGCTCGCACCAATTCTACCTGGCCAACAACCTGGTTTGCACCGCGCTTAACCGGCAAAGGTCCGTTCAGCGATGTCTATTCCGTCATGGCTAACTGGGGTGCCAACCACGGTGTGCTGACGATTGGTCACGTTGGTGCTGACTTTATTACGCTCGCCGCCATGCTGCGTATTCCAGTGTGTATGCACAACGTGGAAGAAGAGAAGATCTATCGCCCTTCCGCATGGGCTGCCCACGGTATGGACAGCGAAGGCCAGGATTATCGCGCCTGCCAAAACTACGGCCCGCTGTATAAGCGTTAATGTGACTCAGCCCGGTGGCGCAAGCTTACCGGGCCTACGGGTGAGCAGCCTGTAGGCCGGATAAGGTGTTTACGCCGCCATCCGGCAACTTCTCGGGGAAGATTATGAAGAATGACGTTATTTTGGTCCTCGACTGTGGCGCGACCAACGTGCGGGCAATCGCCGTTGACCGCCAGGGAAAAATTATCGCCCGCGCCTCAACCCCGAACGCCAGTGATACCGCCGTCGAGAACGCTGGCTGGCATCAGTGGTCCCTCGACGCCATTGTGCAGCGCTTTGCCGATTGCTGCCAACAACTCACCGCGGAACTGACCGCCTGTAACATTCGAGGAATAACGGTCACCACATTTGGCGTTGATGGCGCGCTGGTTGATGCGTATGGCAAACTGCTTTATCCGGTTATCAGTTGGAAATGTCCACGTACCGCCGCCGTCATGGCTTCTATCAGCCAACGGATATCACCTCAGAAATTACAGGATATATCAGGCGTTGGCGCGTTCAGTTTCAACACGCTGTACAAGCTGGTATGGCTTAAAGAGAATCACCCACAATTGCTGGAACAGGCACACGCCTGGTTATTTATTTCATCACTGCTCAACCATCGCCTCACCGGTGAGTTCACCACAGATATCACCATGGCCGGTACCAGCCAGATGCTGGATATTCATCAGCGCGATTTCAGTGCTGATATTTTGCAGGCTACCGGGATACCACGCCGACTGTTTCCACGTTTAGTTGAAGCGGGAGAGCAGATCGGAACGTTGAAAAATGACGCGGCAAAGCAACTTGGGCTCACAGCGGGGATTCCGGTTATCTCTGCCGGCCACGACACGCAGTTTGCGCTCTTTGGCGCAGGCGCACAGCCAGATGAACCCGTGCTCTCTTCCGGTACATGGGAAATACTGATGGTACGCAGCGCACAGGTGAATACGGCCTTACTCAGCGACTATGTGGGTTCTACTTGTGAACTGGACAGTCGGTCGGGACTCTATAACCCCGGTATGCAGTGGCTGGCATCCGGCGTGCTTGAGTGGGTACGTAAGTTGCTGTGGACACCCGACACCCCCTGGCAAACGCTCATTGATGAAGCGCAGGCCGTCCCGGCGGGCGCTGAAGGTATAACCATGCACTGCGACCTGCTTGCCAGTCCACGTGCAGGCTGGCAGGGCGTCACACTCAACAGTACCCGCGGACACTTTTACCGCGCTGCGCTGGAAGGATTGACGGCCCAGTTGCAGCACAATCTACACACACTAGAAACCATCGGTCATTTCAACGCGACAGAGCTACTTCTGGTTGGTGGAGGAAGTCGTAATGCACTATGGAATCAGATAAAAGCGAACGTTCTGGGTATTCCCATCAAAGTGCTGGATGATGCCGAAACGACGGTTGCCGGTGCTGCGATGTTTGCCTGGTCCGGTATCGGCGAATTTGCCTCTCCGGAGCAGGCTCGTGCGCAGGTGGACTATCAATATCGTTACTTCTACCCACAAACAGAACCCGTATTCACAGGAGTCGAGTGACATGCTCAAAACGATTTCCCCCTTAATTTCCCCTGACCTGTTAAAGGTACTGGCTGAAATGGGTCACGGTGATGAGATTATCTTTTCCGACGCCCACTTTCCGGCCCACAGTATGGGCCCGCAGGTTATCCGGGCCGATGGCCTGCAGGTCAGCGACCTGTTGCGGGCGATTATTCCGCTGTTTGAACTGGACAGTTACGCCTCACCACTGGTGATGATGGCCGCCGTCGAAGGAGACTCGCTCGACCCCGACGTAGAAGCGCGATATCGGCAGGCATTGTCATTACAAACACCTTGCCCGGACATCACGCGCATTGACCGTTATGCATTTTATGAACGCGCACAAAAAGTATTCGCAATCGTTATTACAGGGGAGCGGGCAAAGTACGGAAATATCCTGTTAAAAAAAGGGGTAACGCCATAATCTCTTACCTGAATGCCCGGCAGGTACGGGCATTCATCGCATGATGGGGGGAGAAAACATGAAAGCAGCACGCCTGCAAGCGATCCTGGATCTGTTGAGCAACCATAAAAGTCTGACGACTGAAACTTTATCCTCACAGCTTAATGTCAGTAAAGAAACTATCCGTCGCGATCTTACGCAACTGCAGGCGCAGGGTAAGGTACTGCGTAATCACGGGCGCGCCAAAGTGATACATCGGGTAAACCAGGACTGCGGCGAGCCGTTTCATATCAGACTGAAAAGCCATTATTCCCACAAAGCAGATATCGCCAGAGACGCGTTAACGTGGATAGAAGAAGGCATGGTGATCGCGCTGGATGCCAGTTCTACTTGCTGGTACCTGGCTCGCCTGTTGCCAGACATTAACATTCACGTATTTACGAATAGCCAACCGATTTGCCTCGAATTGGGAAAACGTGAAAATATTCAGCTGATCAGTTCCGGTGGTCGACTTGAGCGTAAATACGGTTGCTACGTTAATCCATCGCTCATCTCACAGCTAAAGTCACTTGATATCGATCTGTTTATCTTTTCCTGCGAGGGGATCGACCACGGCGGTACACTCTGGGATTCAAATGCGATTAACGCCGATTTTAAATCCATCCTGCTTAAGCGTGCGGCGCAGTCATTATTATTGATTGATAAGAGTAAATTTAATCGCTCGGGTGAGGTGCAGATTGGGCATCTGGCAAATGTGACGCATATTATTTCAGATACAGAAATGATTGAAACAATCCAGGCCGGATGAGGCGTTCACGCCGCCATCCGGCAAATAACGATTATCGTTCGTCGCGGCGACCACCGACGGCAGCCCACAGACGACGTACGTGCACGGTGACTTCTTCACGGTCGTGATAAAGCTGACGCGCCTGAATCTGCGCATTCACGCCATGCTCATCGAGCTGTGCCTGAATATAAGCCAGGTTTTGCGACACTTCCTCGTAGCGCTTTTTCATCGGCAGCTTAAGGTTAAAAATCGTCTCGCGGCACCAGCCGTTCACCAGCCATTGCGCCATCAGCGCTGCAACTTTGGCCGGTTTCTCCACCATATCGCAGACCATCCACGAGATGTTGTTACGATTCGGGCGATACTTAAATCCATCTTCCCGCAGCCAGGTGACCTGCCCAGTATCCATCAGGCTTTGCGCCATCGGACCATTATCCACCGAGTACACCCACATATTGCGTTTAACCAGTTGGTAGGTCCAACCGCCAGGACATGCACCTAAATCAACGGCATACATTCCATTGGCCAGACGCTCATCCCACTCATCGGCAGGAATAAACACATGCAGCGCCTCTTCCAGCTTCAGCGTTGAACGGCTCGGCGCATCAGCCGGGAATTTCAGTCGCGGAATACCCATATAGAACGGCGAGTTATTATCAGGCCAGGAGTAGCCAGTATAGCAACAGCCAGGTGCAATAAAGAAAACGTGCACTACCGGACGTTTTGGCGTTTCATACTTTGCCAGCACACCCGCTTCACGCAGCGCGGCGCGCAGCGGTACGGTAAATTTACGGCAAAATTTCACCAGCTCTTTGCTTTCATTCGTGTCGGCAACTTCGACACGCAAATCGCCGCCTTTCTCCACCACGCCCTGCAGCATACCGACGATCGGTGTGATGCGATCTTCCGGCGGCAAATATTGCAGTAGCTCGCCAACAACAAACATTTGGCGAGCAAAAATCAGCGAGCTAAACGGCAACTCTTTAACGAGCTTTTCCGCATCTTCCTGCTGATAGCATTCAAAGATGACATAACCCGCATTTTCTTTGACGCGGGCGAAACCAAAGATTTCGCGACGCCCTGCTTTATCCGTAATTTCTGCGGCGCACTCTTTTTCAAAACCCGGGCGACACAACAATACAACCTTATTCATGGCTTACGCCCTTACGTTTCAATCGAATAGCGCCCACTAACATCAGTGCCCAGCCTACAAGGAAGCTAAAACCACCGACAGGGGTAACAAACGCCCACAGGCGTAAATGAGAAAGCGCGAGGCAATACAGACTGCCGCTAAACAGCACGGTCCCTAATGCCAGAAACACGCTACTCCAGTAAAACCAAATGCTAATACGTCGCTGCATGGCGACGGCCAGACCAAAAATAGCCAGCGTATGAAATGCCTGATACTCAAGGCCAGTCTGGATCCACCCCATTTCAACAACGCCGAGGGTTTTACTCAGAACATGTGCCCCAAAGGCTCCCAGAGCTACAAAGATAAAGCCACTGATGGCGGCAAAAATCAGCATAAAACGGCTGGTCATGTTAATACCCTACGTAAATTATTGTTCATAACGAAAGCGGAATTTTTCTTGTTCCGTGGCCGCTTTCGCCAGTATCCACTGACGGAAGGCGGCTATTTTACCCAGTTCTGCCTGACTGTCATGACAAACCAGATAAAATGCGTTTTTGCTGACCAGAACATCATTAAAAGGACAAACCAGACGTCCGGCTTCAATTTCGGACTGCGCCATAACGTTATTGGCCAACGCAACGCCCTGCCCATGGATAGCGGCCTGTAGCACCATGGCGCTATGGCTGAAGATAGGTCCCTGCTGTACGTTGATATGATTCAGCCCGAGCTGGCGCGTATAAGCTTGCCAGTCACGCCGCGATGCATCGTGCAACAATGTGTGTTTTGCCAGATCATCCGGCGTCTTCAGTGGCTTATCACCGGTAAGTAGCAGCGGCGAGCAGACCGGCAATAAATATTCTGCGTACAATTTTTCAACGCGCAGGCCCGGCCAGTTGCCTCGTCCGTAGAAAATAGCCACATCGACATCGTCGGCCAGTTTGTCTTCCTGACGGTCCACGGCCTGGATCCTGACATCGATTCCCGGATAAGCTGAGTTAAAGCTAGAGAGTCTGGGCACCAGCCATTGAATCGCAAAACTGGGCAATAAACTGACGGTAAGCGCGCCTTTTGCACTGCGTGCCTGAAGTTTACGCGTCGCATCGGTTAATTGCGAAAAAATCTCTTTGATGTCGAGGAAATAGCTTTGACCTTCTTCCGTCAACAACAGCGATCGATTGCGCCGACGAAACAGCTTCAGCCCCAAAAAATCCTCAAGTGACTTGATTTGGTGACTTACTGCGGCCTGCGTCACAAAAAGTTCTTCTGCTGCGCGCGTAAAGCTTAAATGGCGCGCGGCAGCATCAAAAACACGTAACGCATTTAAGGGTGGTAATCGTTTTGACATGACTTTTAGGCTTTGATGTTAAATGAATTTAACAATTACCTAACAGGCTGTAACCTATTAGTTTTTTTAATCTGAGCCATTATAAATTGTCCGTTGAGGTTCTACCAGCAAATACCTATAGTGGCGGCACTTCCTGAAGCCGGAACGAAAAGTTTTATCGGAATGCGTGTTCTGGTGGGCTTTTGGCTTACGGTTGTGATGTTGTGTTGTTGTGTTTGCAATTGGTCTGCGATTCAGACCATGGTAGCAAAGCTACCCTTTTTCACTTCCTGTACATTTACCCTGTCTGTCCATAGTGATTAATGTAGCACCGCCAAATTGCGGTGCTTTTTTTTGTCCGTGTGTCTGCCAATGACGACCGGCTATTTCTCCAGTTCGACCATCTCTTTCACATCGGTACGGTTAATCTGCTGTTTGTTGCCGTTAGCGTCTTTATACGAAATCATTCCTGTCTCATTATCGGTCTTTGGCTTACCGTCAGACACGATTGTCCGGCCATCGTTGGTGTGCATCACGTAATTCGGACCAGAACAGGCGCTCAGGGCAAAAGTCAGCATACAGGCAGAGATTATGGCGGCAGTCTTTTTCATATTCTTCTCCTCACAGCAATTTATGCCAGATAAAGCGAATTCCATAACAGGCAAAATTATTCGCCTAACACTATTTAGCATAAGACACTGCACAGACTTCGCCGGGATATCCAGAGGATTCCGATGGTTAGCGCAACCCTTGTGTCTGCGCCCTTTTTGCGCCACGATCGGTTTACTGAACTGAGGAATACCATGAACGCTTTTAACCCCACGCAGTTTCGCGCACAATTTCCCGCACTCAACGATGCAGGTGTCTATCTCGACAGCGCCGCGACGGCATTGAAGCCGCAGGCAGTGATTGAGGCGACCCATCAGTTTTATAGTCTGAGCGGCGGGAACGTCCATCGCAGCCAGTTTGCTGAAGCCCAGCGTCTGACCGCGTGCTATGAGGCCGCGCGGGAAAAAGTCGCGCGTCTCATCAATGCTCCCGATGACAAGACGGTGGTCTGGACCCGCGGTACGACGGAGGCTATCAACATGGTTGCCCAAAGTTACGCGCGTCCGCGCTTACAACCGGGCGACGAGATTATCGTAAGCGTAGCGGAGCATCATGCCAACCTGGTTCCCTGGCTGATGGTGGCGGAGCAAACGGGGGCTAAAGTCATCAAGCTTCCGCTCAATGCCCATTTGCTGCCTGACACTGAATGTCTGGCGGACCTCATCACCTCCCGCAGTCGCATTCTGGCTCTCGGTCAGATGTCGAACGTCACCGGTGGCTGCCCTGACTTAGTCCGCGCGATTACGCTTGCTCATGCAGCAGGCATGGTGGTGATGGTGGATGGCGCTCAGGGAGTGGTACATTTCCCGGCTGACGTCCAGCAGTTAGATATTGATTTCTATGCTTTTTCTGGTCACAAATTATATGGTCCGACGGGCATTGGTGCATTATATGGTAAGCCAGAACTGTTGGAAGCCATGTCACCGTGGCTCGGCGGCGGTAAAATGATTAGCGAAGTCAGCTTTGACGGTTTCACCACACAAGCGGCACCGTGGAAGCTTGAGGCAGGCACGCCAAACGTTGCGGGCGTCATTGGATTAAGTGCGGCACTTGAATGGCTTGCGGATATTGATATCGTGCAAGCCGAAAACTGGAGCCGCAGTCTGGCAACGCTGGCGGAAGATGCGCTGGCGAAACGGCCGGGATTTCGCTCCTTCCGTTGCCAGGACTCAAGCCTGTTAGCCTTTGATTTTATAGGTGTGCACCACAGCGATATGGTGACGCTGCTGGCTGAGTATGGCATTGCGCTGCGCGCCGGACAGCACTGTGCGCAACCGTTACTGGCCGAGTTGGGGGTATCCGGGACGCTGCGCGCCTCATTTGCACCTTATAATACCCGAAGCGATGTTGATGCGTTGGTCACTGCCGTTGACCGCGCACTGGAAATATTGGTGGACTAATGACAAGCCCTCTGTTCGCCGGACACCCGTTTGGCACAACCGTAACCGAAGAGACGTTACGCAATACTTTTATCCCGCTCACCCAGTGGGAAGATAAATATCGTCAACTTATTCTACTGGGTAAGCAACTTCCGGCCCTTTCGGATGATTTGAAGGCGCAGGCAAAAGAGATTGCCGGATGTGAAAACCGCGTTTGGCTGGGATACAGTCTGCATGAGAATGGCACACTTCACTTCTTCGGTGATAGTGAAGGCCGAATTGTACGCGGCCTGCTGGCGGTACTACTCACTGCTATCGAAGGTAAAACTACCGCGGAGTTACAGGCGCGTTCGCCGATGGCGTTATTTGATGAGTTGGGCTTAAGCGCACAACTGAGCGCGTCACGTAGTCAGGGGCTGAATGCGCTCGTTGAGGCAGCTCAGGATGCCGGATGGCAACGTTGATGCGTCTTATCCGGCCTATAACACGGCGTGAACAGTAGGTCGGAAGCGCAGCGCCATCCGACACAATCAGGGTTGGCGCGCCGCCTTCGCCATCATCTTCTTCAGCGCGTGGGACACGGCCACAAAACCAAAAGTCGCCGTCACCATGGTGGCAGCGCCAAACCCGGATGCACAATCCATACGCTTCGGCCCTTCCGCCGTGGCCTTCATTGCACACACCGAGCCATCTGCCTGCGGGTAAACTAACGCCTCCGTCGAAAACACGCAATCCACGCCCAACTTGCCTTTGCTGTTTTTCACCACCCCAAAATCACTTTTCAGCCGCTCACGTAGCTTCGCCGCCAGTGGGTCCTGGATGGTTTTTGCCAAATCAACCACCTGAATCTGCGTGGGATCAATCTGTCCCCCCGCACCGCCGGTGGTCACCAGCGGAACTTTATTACGTCGGCAATATGCGATCAGCGCCGCTTTTGGGCGCACGCTATCAATTGCATCAATAACATACGAGAATCCTGCGCTCATATAGTCGGCAACGTTATCCGGCGTGACAAAATCATCAACCACGGTCACCCGGCACTCCGGGTTAATCTGGCGGATACGTTCGGCCATCACCTCGGCTTTCGCCAGGCCGACGTTATCACGCAAAGCATGGATTTGACGGTTAGTATTAGTGACGCACACATCATCCATATCGATGAGAGTAATCGCGCCAATACCGGTACGCGCCAGCGCTTCCGCCGCCCACGACCCCACGCCGCCAATTCCAACGACACAAACGTGCGATTGGGCAAACAGCTGCAGCGCATTTTCGCCATACAGGCGTGCCGTACCGCCAAAACGCTGGCGCCAGGTATCACTGATAACTACAGACATAAAACCTCAAATTCATTAATACCGAGCAGTATGACTGCCGGATGGCGCTTCGCTTATCCGGCCTACATTATTGAGCAGGCCTGATAAAGCGCAGCCGTCATCAGGAAATTAACCGCTAAATACGTTACCCGCGTTGGCCGCTGTTTTCAGCACCCACACGCGTCCGTAGTGATTATACCACCCTGCACGGTGTCCGGCGTCTGCACCAATACCCTGATAGATGTCGAAGTGCTGGCCTTTAATCGCCCCACCGACATCTAACGCGACCATCAGACGTAATTCATACTGACCGGTGAATTTCCCGTTATTGTCCAGCAGAGGAACTTCCGCCAGTAACGTCGTACCTGCCGGGATAATACTGCGGTCTGACGCCACGGATGCGCGACCAATCAGCGGTACCGCGCTGGCCCCTTTTACCGGTGCAAAAGATTGCGGCTTAAAGAAGACAAACGATGGGTTCTGCTCCAGCAGCTCACGCACTTCGGCTTCACTGTGCGTCTCACCCCAATGGCGAATGGCCTGCATCGACATATCTTCTTTCTTCACTTCACCGCGATCGATCAGCACCTTAC
Organism: Citrobacter sp. Igbk 17; assembly: GCF_028069775.1. Taxonomy (NCBI): domain Bacteria; kingdom Pseudomonadati; phylum Pseudomonadota; class Gammaproteobacteria; order Enterobacterales; family Enterobacteriaceae; genus Citrobacter; species Citrobacter sp. Igbk 17. The sequence goes on from NZ_JANEWI010000003.1 coordinate 78,308, forward strand.
CGATACTGCGATAAGCGTGGCCATTTTTCCCGGAATAGCTAAAGAAGTTAAGCGGGCTGCCATCACCAAAATCAATATATCCGCTGCCCTGAACATCCATGATGAAGTTATCCATCAGAGAGTTGCTGTACGCCAGAATGTAATTGTCGCTGAGCGCGCCTGCATAGATCTCAGCACGAGAGGGTAAGCGCCCACGTTTTGGCGGCATGCGATAGATAGGATACTGAAACTCGCCCTGGCGCGTATGCCGCGCCTGGATAACCGGCGTGTAGTAACCGGTAAACTGGACGTTACCATAATTGTCCGCCCCTTCCATTTGCCAGGCATCAATACCAAACTGGCGCATACTGCGCGTATCACCGCCCGCACGTAGCCACTGCTGGATAGCGTTGTAGACGTTGCTCTGGTTACCGTACAAACGCGGGGAAGCGCTGCGAATTTGATTAACCTGCTCGGCGAAATCGCCGGCGTTAATTGGCGCGCCAACCGCATCAGGTTGGTTCACCAGTGAGAAAGGCTGGGTAAATTTCCCGTCTTTATACTGCTGCCCACGATCGGTGGGTTTTGAGGAACACGCGGCGAGCATCGCGACTACAGCTCCCGCCAGAAGATATTTTGCCCAACGTCCTTTCATTGTTCTCGTCTTATGTTGCCTGAATGCGAGACGAAGATAACAAACCCCCGAAGCTAATGAAATGCGTATACATACCCCAACGCAAATTTTGAGCAAAAAATAATCCAGAATGCGTTGTTTTTGTTCATTTTCAGCCTAAAAACGTGATCAAGGTGAAAAAAGGGTTGCATGAAAATGCGAGCAGAGTATAGTGCGCATCCACGGACGCGGGGTGGAGCAGCCTGGTAGCTCGTCGGGCTCATAACCCGAAGGTCGTCAGTTCAAATCTGGCCCCCGCAACCAATTAAAATTTGATGAAGTACAAGCAGTACGGTGACGCGGGGTGGAGCAGCCTGGTAGCTCGTCGGGCTCATAACCCGAAGGTCGTCGGTTCAAATCCGGCCCCCGCAACCAATCAAATTTGATAAAATATAAGCAGTACGGTGACGCGGGGTGGAGCAGCCTGGTAGCTCGTCGGGCTCATAACCCGAAGGTCGTCGGTTCAAATCCGGCCCCCGCAACCAACACATTAAACACCTTAACGGGTGTTTTTTTGTTTCTGTCGCCCATAAAAAAAGCGCTTCTCAGCGCTTTTTTGTTATCCCCTTCTCGCCAGCGTCGCCCCATCAGCAAAGTAAGCTTTAATCCCGGCCAGAATCGACTCTGCCACTTCCTGCTGGAAGGTCGCCGTTTTGAGCTTGCGTTCTTCTTCAACGTTACTGATGAATGCAGTTTCTACGAGAATGGACGGAATATCCGGCGCTTTCAACACGGCAAACCCGGCCTGTTCAACCTGATTTTTATGCAGATTATTAATCTTACCGAGTTTATTCAGCACCGCTTTTCCGAACTTCAGGCTGTCGGCAATAGTCAGCGATTGCACCATATCAAACATGGTGTGGTCGACGTAGCGATCACCGCTTTTGCTGACGCCACCAATTAAATCCGAGGCGTTCTGGGTTTGTGCCAGATATTTTGCCGCTGTACTGGTCGCACCTTTGGTTGAGAGTGCAAACACCGACGAACCACTGGGTTGGCGACTGGTAAACGCATCTGCATGAATAGAAACAAACAGGTCAGCACGCTGTTTCTGGGCTTTCGCCACGCGCACTTTTAACGGAATGAAGATATCTTCATTACGCGTCATATAGACCTTCATGTTGCCTTCTTTCTCTATAAGTGCTCGCAGGCGACGGGCTATCTGCAGTACCACATCTTTTTCACGTGTCTTGTATTTCCCCACGGCACCGGAGTCTTCTCCACCGTGGCCAGGGTCAAGCATAATAACAATCGGACGATCGCGTCCCGCTTTACCCGGCTGTGGGCCGCTTTGCGCAGGTGGCACCTGTTTATCCAGATCGCCTTTGTTGTAATCTTCAAGCAATGCCAGCAGCGGATCCTGGACATCCTGAGCATTGGCAGGATAGAGATCCATCACCAAACGTTCTTTGAAGCCTGCAACTGGCGCTAATGCAAAGAGTTGAGGTTTCACATTTTGTTTCAGTTCAAACACCATACGCACGGTCTGCGGGTCAAACTGCCCGACGCGTGCGGATTTAATGTAGGGATCGTCTGGGCGGATCTGCGTCCCAATGCCCTTCAGCACCGAGTTCAAATTAACGCCTTCAATATCTACAACCACACGCTCAGGATTACTCAGGGCAAACTGTTTGTATTTCAGCAGACGGTTGGATTCCACCGTAACGCGGGTATAACTGGACGCGGGCCAGATACGTACGGCAACGACCTGGCTCACGGCAGCCAAACCGACCTGGCTGACGCTTAAAAGCCACATAGCACCCGCACCTTGCAGTAAACGGCGGCGACTGATTGCTGAGTTGGATCCCGACATGCTTCTCCCGAGCAAAAGAAATCTATATTGAGGTAATACGTAAAACGTCCGAATTGACCGGAAACTTTAGCGAATGACGCATAATCTGTCATCAATAAAAGGGTAAACATTGTTTTTATATTCACGGTATTACTGAAGAAAATCTTCGGCTGGGGTAAAAATTACGCTTGCACACAGGGCAGAAACAGAATAGAAATACATTAATTACGAATAATCATGCAATGAGGGTGTGCCGTGGTGAAGGAACGTAGAACCGAACTGGTACAGGGATTCCGCCATTCTGTTCCCTATATCAATACCCATCGGGGAAAAACGTTTGTCATTATGCTGGGCGGCGAAGCCATCGAGCATGAAAACTTTTCCAGTATCGTCAATGACATTGGTCTCCTTCATAGCCTCGGCATTCGCCTTGTCGTAGTCTATGGCGCACGGCCGCAGATTGATGCCAATCTGGCCGCGCATCACCATGAACCGGTGTATCACAAAAATACGCGCGTCACCGACGCCAAAACCCTGGAGCTGGTCAAGCAGGCTGCGGGTTTGCTTCAACTTGATATTACCGCCCGCCTGTCGATGAGTCTGAACAATACGCCTTTGCAGGGCGCACACATCAATGTGGTCAGCGGTAATTTTATTATCTCGCAACCGTTGGGTGTGGATGACGGTGTGGATTACTGCCATAGCGGACGTATTCGTCGAATTGATGAAGAAGCAATTCACCGTCAACTGGACAGCGGTGCTATTGTTCTGCTGGGCCCGGTCGCCGTTTCCGTGACCGGCGAGAGCTTTAACTTGACGTCCGAAGAGGTCGCCACCCAGTTGGCGATCAAACTGAAAGCAGAGAAAATGATCGGTTTTTGCTCCTCTCAAGGGGTGACTAACGATAATGGCGATATTGTTTCCGAACTCTTTCCCAACGAAGCGCAAGCGCGTGTTGAGTCACAGGAAGAGAAAGGTGATTACAGCTCCGGTACGGTGCGTTTCCTGCGCGGTGCCGTTAAAGCCTGTCGTAGCGGCGTGCGCCGTTGTCACCTGATTAGCTATCAGGAAGATGGCGCGTTGTTACAAGAACTGTTCTCCCGCGATGGGATCGGTACGCAAATCGTGATGGAAAGCGCCGAGCAGATCCGTCGCGCCACCATTAACGATATTGGCGGCATTCTGGAATTGATTCGTCCTTTGGAACAGCAAGGTATTCTGGTACGTCGCTCCCGTGAACAACTGGAAATGGAGATCGATAAGTTCACCATAATTCAGCGCGATAATCTGACCATTGCCTGTGCAGCCCTGTACCCTTTTCCGGAGGAGAAGATTGGCGAAATGGCGTGCGTGGCAGTGCATCCGGACTACCGTAGCTCATCACGCGGCGAAGTTTTGCTGGAGCGGATTGCAGTGCAGGCCAGACAAATGGGGCTGAGTAAGCTGTTCGTGTTGACGACGCGCAGCATTCACTGGTTCCAGGAGCGCGGCTTCACGCCGGTCGATATCGATCTGCTGCCGGAAAGCAAAAAAGAGATGTACAACTATCAGCGGCGGTCAAAAGTATTGATGGCGGATCTGGGATAGTAGTCATTGCCGGATGCGGCATAAATGCCTTATCCGGCCTACCTCGCTGGCACCGTAGGCCTGATAAGAAGCGTTAGCGTCGCCATCAGGCACACTGCAGGCCGTCATTAAATAATGCTGACAATCCGCTGCGGCGTTCAGTGCGCGTAGCAATGGCGCTACTCAAAATCCGCTCATCGGCATACAGTGACAAGCTGCGGCGGGCACGGGTCACTGCGGTATACACCAACTCTCGGGTAACAACTGGCGAATGCTGGCTGGGCAAAATCAACGCCGCATGGTCGAACTCAGAACCCTGTGATTTGTGTACTGTCATCGCCCAGGTCGTTTCATGCTCCGGCAAACGGCCAGGCAGCACCGACTTGATAGAGCCATCCGGTAATGCAAACCACACGCGTAAACCATCACCACGATCGAGCGCGATGCCGATATCACCGTTAAACAGCCCCAGCGAACTGTCATTACGCGCAATCATTATCGGTCGCCCTTCATACCAGCGAGAGTGTGCAAATCGGTAAATTTTACGTTTTTGCACCATCGCCAGCTCAATGCGCTCATTCAATCCGCCAACGCCAAATGGACCTTCGCGCAGTGCACACAGCAACTGATAATCATTGAAGGCCTGAATAATGGTGTCCGGCGTAGCCCCTTCACGCAGTAAATCCAGGTAGCGACCATACCCCGTCAGGGCTTCATCCAGCATCGCGGTGTAATCTTCGCTGCTATTAAGCGTACGCTTTTCGATATCACCGAATCCCTGTTGGAAAACGGTTTTAACCGCGGCCTTGTCACCCCGATTAATGGCCGCAGCCAGTTGACCGATGCCAGAATCACTGCCAAAACGGTAACTCTTTTGCAGCAAGCATAAACTGTCACGCAAAGACGCGGCCTGAGTTCCGGTTCCCGCTGGAATGGGACTACCGGTCAGCCGACTGAGTTGTTTGGCACGTTCCGGGGTAAATCCGTCATTCACAAATGCACAAATGTCTCCCAGCACGGCCCCCGCCTCGACAGAAGCAAGCTGGTCACGATCGCCAAGAAAAATCACCCGTCCGTGCTGCGGTAGTGCATCGATAAGGCGCGACATCATGGGCAAATCAATCATGGAAGCTTCGTCCACCACCAGCACGTCCAGATGCAGCGGATTACCCGCATGATGGCGCAGACGCTGGCTACCTGGCTGTGCGCCTAACAACCGGTGCAGCGTGCTGGCATCATCAGGAATACGTTTCTTTTGCTCATCGGTCAGCGGTAACTCACGCAGTGCCGCCCCCAGCGATGCCGTCAGACGTGCTGCCGCTTTTCCCGTCGGTGCTGCCAGACGGATGCGACAACGCTCCCCCTCCGCCATCTGTATCAATGCTGCCAGCAGTCTGGCTACCGTTGTCGTTTTACCGGTGCCTGGTCCCCCGGAGATCACTGATATACGGCGGGTCAGCGCCACAGCAGCCGCCACTTTTTGCCAGTTCACACCTTCCGATGGCGGGAAGAGCGCTTCCAGCGTGCAGATCAACCGAGGCTCATCCACCTCAATGGCCTGGTTTACCTCACTGAAAAAACGGGCCACCGTGCGTTCGTTATTCCACATACGGTTCAAATACAGGCGATTGTCATATAACACCAGCGGTGTTGGCTGTTCGCCGTGACTTACCGCAGCGGAGGCCAGCAGGCATTCCGACCAATCTTCCGGTTCACCGGCCTCGCACAGCCAGGCGCTCAACAGTGGATGGGCATCTTCGCGTAAAGATAGTCGGGAAAGCGGTAAGCAAACGTGCCCCTCGCCCGCGTCACGGCTGAGCAGAGCCGCCGCCAGCGTAACGGCAGGGTTGTCATTTCCTGCAACCGCCAGCGCAAACTGTGCATCCAGAGGACGGAGCTGTTTTTGCTCTACGGCCTCCAGCAATCGTTTCTGGATTGTCATTGCATCTCCTCCAGAGCCGCACCGGCAAACATCTCATCCATCAACGCGATCAATTCCCCATTGGGTCGGGTGGCGAAAATTCCCTGCTGCGGATCGTCGCCGTCAACGCCACGCAGGAAAAGATAGATAACGCCGCCAAAATGGCGTTCATAGTCATAATCAGCGATGCGATGGCGCAGATAACGGTGCAGCGCCAGGGTATACAACTGATACTGCAGATCGTAGCGGTGCGCCTGCATGGCTGAGGCCATTGCCTGCTGGGTATACGCAGAACTGTCTTCACCCAGCCAGTTTGACTTGTAGTCGAGCAGGTAATACCGCCCCTGGTGGCGGAACACCAGGTCAATAAACCCTTTCAGCATGCCGCGTACCTGCATAAAGTCCAGCGGCGGGCAGCCAGCCGAAAGAGGATCGTATTTACGGAGCACTGCATCGAGCTGGTCGGCCACCAGCGGTTGCGAAATCGGCAGGTAAAACTCCATCTCCACCTGTTTTTCACGCGCAGAAAGATCGCTCAAACTCACACCGGTTTCATTGAGCGGCGCATGCAAAATAGTATCCAGCCACTGCGTCAGAACGGGCTCCCAGTGCGCGTCATATCCGCCAAGCGCAAGCTTTTCTTGTACCCACATTGGCTCAACCGGCTGGGTGAAATCCAGATCTTCAAACAAGCTATGCAAAAATGTCCCCGGTGACGCGCCGCGAGGAAACTGGTGTGGCGTAAGGCCCGATTCCTCAATGGTTTCACCAACACCTGCCGCGTCGATATCCAGGCGTGGGATCAGATCCTGTGCAATACCATGCCCACGCTGTTGCAGACCGGAATAGCTTGTAACACGCCAACTGTCACCAGGCGTTCGTTGCAGCATTTTTGCATTCAACGTAGAACTGGCAGGCTGTACAACCTGCCAGCGCTCTCCATCCGGTTCATTCGGCGTCAGGCAGGCGATATCCTCACCGCACAGCGCCTCAATAGCGCTACGCAAACCTGCGGCATCCATTGGTTCACCCCGTTGCAACAGGCGACCAAGAGCACTTTGATGCACATCGGTATCACCTTTCTTATCGCTCCGACGGCGGACCAACGGTGCCACGCCAAGACTACAGTGCCAGGCCGAGCGGGTGAGCGCGACGTAAAGCAAGCGCAAGTCTTCTGCCAGACGTTCAGCCTCTGCCAGTTCAAGGCTTTCATCCGCTTCGCTGAGATCCAGCACGGCTTCAAACGAACAGCGATCGTGATAGAACGCCTGATCCTGGACGCGAAAATTCGTGATAAACGGCAGCCAGACGAGTGGATATTCCAGCCCTTTCGATTTATGGATAGTGACGATTTTGACCAGATGCTTATCACTTTCCAGCCTGAGCTGCTGGCTGGACGCATTGCTGTCGGGCTCCAGAATATGTTGCGATAACCAGCGTACCAGCGCATGCTCGCTTTCCAGTTGCGCCCCCGCTTCCTGCAACAGCTCGCTGATATGCAAAATGTCGGTCAGACGGCGTTCGCCCCCTGCCGTTGCCAACAGGTTTTCCGCAATATGGCGAGCGGACATCAGCGCGCGCAGCATGGGCATCACGCCGCGTCGATTCCAGATCTGTCGGTAGCTATCAAATTCCTCAACAACCGCATCCCAGGCTTTTTCGTCAGTATTCAGCGCTTCAATATCCTGCGCATTCAATCCCATCATTGAGGTTGCCAACGCACTACGCAGCGTATTTTCACGCTCCGGCGTCATCACTGCCTGCAGAACCCACAGCAGTTCCTGGGCTTCCAGCGTATCAAAGACGCTGTCACGGTTAGAAAGATACACCGATGGGATGGCCAGTTGCGTCAACGCATCGCGTACCAGCGCCGCCTCCTGACGGCTGCGCACCAGTACGCTGATATCAGACGCGCGTACCGGCCTGGACGTTTTACCGCTGACCAGCAACGCTTCGCCAGAGTGCCCGGCTTTAAGCCAATCGCGAATTTGTGTCGCACACACCTGGGCCATAAAGTTCTGATAATCACCCACACCGCAACTGTCCCCTTCCATCAGCCACATACTCATCGCCGGCTGAGTTTCCCCTTCCAGCACAAACCGTAGCGACTGATTTTTCTCTGCTGACCTCACCGGGCTAAAAGGGATTTCGCGGAACATAAAAGCGTCGCTCATCTGGCTGAACAACGTATTGACACTGTTAACCATGCCAGGGGCCGAACGCCAGTTAGTATCAAGCGTATAGTGCGCGCTGACTTCGCTACGCGCTTTCATGTAGGTAAAAATATCCGCGCCACGAAAGGCGTAAATAGCCTGTTTAGGATCGCCTATCAGCAACAACGCTGTATCCGGTTGATGCTGCCAGATACGGCGGAAAATACGGTATTGCTGCGGGTCGGTATCCTGGAATTCATCAATCATCGCCACCGGGAAACGGGTACGAATGGCCGCCGCCAGCGCATCGCCGCTTTCGCTACGCAGCGCCGCGTCCAGGCGACTGAGCATATCGTCAAAACCAAGCTCACCGCGTCGGCGTTTCTCCTGTGCAACCGTCTCGCGGATTTCCGACAATGCCCGGGTGATCACCAGATCGCGGATTGTCAGCGGTTCACTCAGCAGTTCATCAATCGCGACAAACAGCGGATGTTGAGGGGTTACACCACCAGCTTTGGTGCGGTCTTCCAGAAAACGCTGAGAGAATTTCTCCAGTGCGTCAGGAAGCTGGTAGCTTCGGGTTTCTTCCTGTGCCCAGGCGCTGATCTTTTCGATCCACTTTCCCTGATTACCACGATTAAATTTACGTCTGTCGATCCCGGATGCTTCCAGTAAACCGTCCAGTTCAGCAACGGAATCTCGCCATTGCTGCTTAATCTGGTCGATACGCGTCAGAATTTTTTCGTGCCGGGCTGCCAGCGTTTCATCGGCTGGCGGTGGCGCTTTAATCACCGGGGATTCACCCTGCAGGTAGCGATCGATATCCCTCAGCAGCGCCTGTGGACCTTTCCACGTTTCAAAAACAACCTGTGCAATGTCGCGAGGCAGCGGGTAACAATGTCGACGCCAGAAGTCTGCGCAGGCCTGATAGCGCAGCAGCGACTCATCCTCAATCAACTGCTGTTCAAACAACATGCCTGACTCAAAGGCATTCAGACTAAGCATGCGCTGACAAAAACCGTGGATGGTAAACACCGCGGCTTCATCCATCTGCCTTTCAGCCAATAACAACCACTGTGCGGCCTGCTTTTTATCGGCGATTTCTTCCAACAAACGAGCGTAGAGCGGGTTATCCGTGGTTTCACGCAGGCAGGCGATGCGTAGTTCATGAATGTTGCTACGAATTCGACCTCGCAGCTCTTCTGTCGCAGCTTCTGTGAAAGTAACCACGAGCAGCTCTTCGACAGTCAGAGGACGAGGAAAGGCGGCAGGGCCGCCCAGTCCAAGCAGTAAACGTAAATACAGGGCGGCGATGGTAAAGGTCTTACCGGTGCCTGCGGAGGCTTCAATCAGACGCTCGCCCGTCAGGGGCAAGCGTAGGGGATCAAGGGGCTCAGCGGCATCATTCATTCTTTTCACTCATCAGGGGTAAGGTTTGCTGCAACGCGCTGACGGTCTGCCACACTTTCCAGCCTTCCGGGTGCACATATTCTGCTTTCCCATTCTGGCTACCGGAAACCTGTGACAGTATCGCCATGCCTTGCGGCTCAACCACCGCCTGATGGAAGAAGTCGGCAAGCTTTTGCGGCGTCAGCAGTTTAATCTGAGCCACGATTTTATCACGTGAATCGAAGCGCATATTGCCGCGATCGAAATCTTTGCTTAACTGAGAGGCTTCGGCCCCCAAAGTTTGCGGAGCCTGCAGCATTTGCGCGATGATCGCCTGCTGAATTTGTGCAAACTCATCAGCGTTCATCGCCCGCAGCTTCGCTTCCGCCGTCGGGAAAAATGCCTTATAGCGTTCCCAGAGATAGGACGGTTGCTTGTCACTGCTTTGCAACAGGAAGCCCATTCCCCACTGGCGGCCAACGCTCATTGGGAAAGCAAAGACGGCATAACCTAATTGCTCTTCAGTACGCAGTTGATTGTAGAACCACGGTTGAACAATCTGTCCTAACATCGCGCTGTAAGCCGAGCTGCTGTACTCGTCATAGCCGGTGGGTACAAACACCGCCGCCAGCGCTGAATCCGTACTACTGCCCGCTTTTTCAAAGATGACTGACTGCTTCTTGTCTACCACAACATCTTTGTTTCGGCACCACTGTGAGCCATTCGCACCAAGCTGCTTCTGGATATCCCGAGCCATGGTTTTTGCCTGAGTTTCACTCATATTGCCGATCACCAGGAATTCGGGACGCGCACCGGCTTTTAAGGTGTCACGGTAGGCCATCACTTCTTTCAACGTAATAGATGGCAACAGCTCACGCCGTTCATCACGTGAAAAGTACGGTACCTGGGACAGCATCTGAACCGGCATGATCGCCTGATCGTAGGCTTTGCCTTTCTCCGCAGAGTCCATCATCTGGGCATACCAGGATTTCGCCTGTTCCAGCTGTTCATCTGTTGAGGTGTAACTGAAATAACCGCTCAGCAGCGCCTGAAAAAGCTGTGGCAAACGCTGAGTATAGCCATTGGCATTGAGCATCAGCCCGTTATTAGCGTTAGTAGAAAAACCAATACCACCCACTGCGGCCTGGTTACTTAACTGGTCGAGTGCAATACCCGCCAGATAATCGTTCAGGGCGAATAAGACTTGGTTTCTGGCACTGTCCATCGCTTTCGGGTTACGCAGTATCACACTGACATCAACCTTTGGCTCGCTGGCAAAATATTGACTCGGGGCATACACCACGCGTAAATCAGGTTCATCAACGATCAGCTCCGGATGAGCATATTTTTTATCCGTCTTAATCAGCGTGAAATCATCCGGAATATACGGGTTCAGCTCTGGCAACGACAGAGCAATGCCCTTCGCTTTTTGCTGCCAGTCGACGAATGTTTTCTCGCTGATTTTATCTACCTGATAAGGCGCGTTGACAAAATAAGCTGTTTTATTGTGTGGCTCTTTCTCACTGATATACCAGATGCGCGCATTCTGTGGTGTCATCATCGCTAGCCGTTGCTCAACGGCTTTGGCATCGTACTGGTCGGCAATGTTAACTGCATCGAGCGTATGTTCCACGGGAACACGGATCATGGTATCCGCCAACCATTCAACGTAGTCCATATCACGGGTGATAGAGGGGTAACGGAAGTCGAGATCCAGCACGTGCGCCAGCTCGTCAAAATAGCGTTTATCGACACCTTTTTCACGTAACAGATTGAGATAGCTAAAAATTGCGGCAACAACCTCATCTCGATTTGCCAACCCTTTGTCGGTTAACGTCGCGGAAATCGCTAACACACCGCTGTTGCCATTAACGACAGGATCGGAGTCCGCACGAATGCCCTCAACTAATCCCTGCTTTTGCAACCAGTCAGACAACGTTCCCGGGCTGCGATTACCAATCAGGTAGGTCACCAGCTCATCGGTTTTGCTGCGGAACTGTGCGCTGTTGTTATCGATACGAAACTCAACGCGCAGCACTTTACGCGGCATCGCGGGAACATAGTGGATGATGACGCCCTTTTGCGCGTCGGTGACAACCGGGACGGTTATTTCCGGTTTTTCGATATTTCTGTTTGGCACGCGTCCAAAGGTGTCAGCAGCTATCTTCGCCAACTCTGGCAACGGTTTATTGCTGTAAATCACCGCCTTCATCAGGTTAGCGGAGTAGTACTTTTCATGGAATGTCAGTAACGCTTTCAACACCGGGTTACCCGGCTTATCGCTCAACGTTTCCAGATTTCCGCCGGAGAAGCGCGAACCAGGATGCGCCGGGTTGATCGTCTCCGCACTCACCTGTGCCATACGCATACCGTCGCGGGTACGCGCCAACGTCAGCTCAGAATTAACGGCATTTCGCTCGCGATCGGCATACTTTTTATCCAGCAACGGATCGGCAATCGCATCCGCCAGACGATCTACCGCCCCGACCAGCGCGTCATTTTCGACTTCAAGATAGAAAGCGGTGCGATAAGGCGCAGTGCTGGCATTGTGGCTGCCGCCGTGCATTTTCAGGAACTCGGCCAGGCTGTCCGGCTGCGGGTATTTTTTCGATCCCATCAGACACATGTGTTCAAGGTAATGCGCCAGCCCCTGATGATCGTCCGGATCTTCCAGCGAGCCGACAGGCACCACCAGTGCAGAGAGGGATTTAACGGCCTGAGGATCGGATACCAGCAACACGACCATGCCATTATCAAGGCGCACGGCCTGATACTGGCGGGTATCTTTATCGCTTTTACGGATGGTTTCAGCTAAAGGCTGCCAACCGGTATCTGCCTGACTTACGGGCGCCCAAAAGGCGACGAACAACAGTAATGCGCTGAACCAGGTGCTGCGGGGCATTCACAAACCTCATCATTAACGTATTCACCTGTTCACTGCAAACAACGCCTTTAGCGTGGTCTGAACAGGGCAAGACTCTGTGCTGAACGCGTCAGCCTCTTCTCTTTGTAAGAATCAGTCCGTGACAGAAAGCGCATCATAGTGGAAGCCATCAAATTGCGCAATTTTTATACAATCGTCACGACTGATTAAATCGAAAAATCGGTAACAGATAACGTTGAGACTGTAAAACAATAGTCTCCAGAGTTTCAGGTTCCAGTTGACGCCACAGGCGTTGATACCAGATATCATCACCTTCACCACGGACCATCATATTGCCTTCATAGGCCTGCAAAAACTTACTGCGCGCTTTTTGCAACGTATCATCGTCATCTAACATGGCATCATTTACGGCGTCATAACAGGTTTTTATCCACGCCCCACCACTTTCCGGTAATACCAGTAGCGGTGATGACATGCCTTCCCGATATCCCTCAATAAGTTGCGACAGATACTGTAACGCCTGTTCAACTTCCAGCGGAGGGAAACGCCACTCACCGTCTTTACGCAAGAACAACCGGCTTTCTCCCGTGCCGCCACTGGCACAATAGACAAGATGTTCCAGCCAAAGTTGCACACCCTGCGAAACGCTTATCAGAGATGGGCGCCAGCGCAACAATCCGTCTTCTTGTACCTGCGGGAGCCAACCCGTAATTTGTACACCATTACAGGTCAGGTCAATTTCCATGCTTTGGCTGGGCTGACGACAGGCAATAATGCGCTCAGCCAGCGACTGCATCTCCTGGTGTTGTGTATCCCAGAGAATCTCGCCAAATGCACCATAGGGAAGCGACCCCGCAGCGCGGAAGCGGCGGAACAAACGTTCTGCATCGTGTTCTTCGACCAGCGTGTTAAGCAACTGCTGATTAAGCTGATAGCGGCTAAGCCCTTCAAGGATAAAGGGTTCAGTTTCCGGGATCTCGCTCTCTTCAGAGCGGAAATTTACCCTCAGGCGCATCTGGAAAAACGCCCGCACCGGATGAGCCCAAAAGCGTTGTAGCGTTTCCAGCGTCAGGGTTTCAGGCATTTCAAAGGGGAGCGGCTGGACAAAGTCCGTATGCGCTTTACCTGACAGGCTTGCCGCAGGCAACCACTCGCGCGCATAACTTTGCTGCTCACCAGGCAGATAGTTTTGAGCATCAAAGGGCATACGGGTATGTAAACGGGTAATGTGCGCTTTTACTTTCGCTTCACTTTGATCGCTAGTGAGTAATTCATCGCCCGGCAAATAGTGGCTTTGCCCAATGTAATCCATAAGTTCCTGCACCAGCACCGACGGGAAGCGCTCACTGTTATCCTGGATTGAGCGGCCGATATAGCTGATATAGAGCGTTTGCTGCGCTGAAATCAGCGCTTCCAGGAACAGATAGCGGTCATCATCACGGCGGCTTCGGTCACCACGCCTCGGTTTTTGGCTCATCAGATCAAAGCCCAGCGGCGCAAGCTGGCGCGGATAAACGCCATCGTTCATACCAAGCAGACACACCACCTTGAAAGGAATGGAGCGCATCGGCATCAGCGTACAGATATTGACAGGCCCGGCCAGGAAACGCTGGCTGATTCGTTCCTGATCGAGTCGCTGTGCCAGCTCATCACGCAACAACGAAAGCGGTATGGCACCGTCATACTCGGCTCCCAAACCTTCGCCAATAATGGCCTGCCACTGCTGTTCAATCAGCGTCATCGCGGCTTCGGTATCAGCATCCGGCAGGAAGAAATCATTCAGCATTTCGCGACAAACAGGCAGCCACGCCGCCAACGGACGCTCTACTGCCAGCTCCCGGCGCCAGAGATTAAGCTGCATCAGCAGCGAGGCCAAATGCCCGACTAACTCGGCAATCAAACCACTGGACTCATCATAGGGCAATACCGACTGCCACTCACCTTGTGCGCTTTCCATCGCATAGCCCAGCAGCATACGTGTTAAACCAAATTGCCAGGTATGCTGGCCAGTTGGGGGAAGCGCGAGTTCGCGCACGTTGTCGTCGTCAATGCCCCAGCGAATTCCAGACTCATTGACCCACAAACGAAGATAGCGCAGCCCTTCTTCATTGATGTTGAAACGCGCAGCCAGCACAGGCACATCCAGTAATGCCAGCACATCCTCCGAGACAAAGCGGCTATCCGGTAGCGAAAGCAGGCTAATGAACGCCTGTAACACGGGATGAGACTGACGCGCCCGGCGATCGGAAATAGCATACGGCAGGTAACGGTCGGCCGGTGCACTGCCAAAGACAGCCTGAATAAATGGACTGTAGCTGTCGATATCCGCCACCATCACGATGATGTCGCGCGGCGTCAGCGTTGGGTCCGCTTCCAGCATTGCCAGCAACCGGTCGTGGAGTATTTCCACTTCGCGTTGTGGGCTATGACAGACATGGAACGTCACACTAGTATCATTCGGCTCAAGCAACCGTTTATTGTCGCTACGTGAATACTCCTCCAGACTGACTCCCGCCACAGCCCGACTGTCTAGCTCAAGAATATCTGACTGAATATTATGCAAAAGGTTATCAGGGATAATATCGACAAACGCATCCAGCTCCTGGCTGTTTTCCAGTTCCGAAAGCAGATATATGTAGTCACGTCCGAGTTTTCCCCATGAGGCCAACATCGGATTCCCCACATCCTGCTCACCATCGCTGTTAAACAGTCCTTCAGCATTCTGACTATCGCGAAACAGCGGTAAATGTCGTTCTTCAAAGCTATGCCGACGCTGACGCGCCAACAGTTTAGCCAGATAAGCGGGGTCTTTAATATCTCCCCAGTAGTAACGACAGGGATTGGTAAAAAGCAGATGAATATCAATGTGCTTACCCAGCGCTTGTAATGCCTGCAGATACACGGGCGGTAGCGCGGAGATACCACAGATAAAGACGCGCGAGGGTAAGCCTTGTGGGCAGTCAGACGTACTTTCCAGGGTCTGAATAAACCGCTGATATAAATTGGCACGATGCCAGCGTGGCTGTCCCAGTTCAGCCGTGTATTCCACCAGTGCTTTCCACAATGGCGCTTGCCAGGCCTGAGCATCCCCTAATCCTTCCACCTGCTGCCCCGCCTCCCACTGCGTCAGCCATTCAGGACGGTAGACTAAATACTGGTCGAACAAATCCGCGGCGCGTGATGAAAGCTGAAACAGCTTACGTTTGTCTGTGTCGTCGGTGAGATAGTGGCGTAACAGTGCGAACTCATCGTTATTCAGCAATTGGGGGAGCAGCGTCATCAGCTTCCAGCTCATGCTCTGTTTGCTGAATGCGCTTTCTTTTGGGATATCCGGCAATACGCGCACAAACATATCCCAGATAAAACTCGCTGGCAGCGGGAAATCAATGTTAGCGGCAATACCAAACTTCTGTGCCAGAGTCATTTGCAACCACTGCGCCATACCGGTGCTTTGAACCAGGATCATCTCGGGCTCAAAGGGGTCGTCCAGCCGCTCGCGCTCAACGATATATTCCATCAACGCTTCCAGCACATCCAGACGATTGGAGTGGTAGACCCTTAACATAGCGACTCCTGACTACTGACGATTTGGGCAGTGCAGTCGTGTCATCTGACCCTGCCTGCCCAGAGGGGAAGTAATTTTAACATTGATGCTGACACATCCCGCTACCGTTGTCTGCATTCGGTTAATTTGCCAGTTTAAAGGTGGTGAAAACACATGCAACTGTGTTTGCTGCCAGGCGTGATGCCACAATTGTTGATGCTGGCTTCTGACTAAAAAGCTCTTCATCAGCGCCCGCTGATATCCCGAAAGCGCGGTCACGATCATAATCATCAGCACCATTGCCAACATCACTTCCGGCAGGCTAAAACCACGCTGTCTGTTCAGGGTATCAGACATAGCGCCAGCACCTTTAACGGGCAGAAATCGCTCCAGCCATGCGCTGAGAATTCGATAGTACCCTCGATAATCATCCCCTGACGCCATAACGATATACCTTCATATTGCGCAATAAGCAGCACAAGATCGTCGTCGAGCACACGCAGGCAGACTGTCGCCCCCTGCGTGGTATAGCGTCGACACTGCGTTGCCATCTGCAAACTCCAGGGCTGCATACGTGCCCATTCCATGGCGGATTGCACCACTGCCTGATGGTGTAGCGACTGGCTTTCCGTTGCCACCCGCGACGCAAAACTCGCCTCCTGTCGGCTCACGCCTTGCAGCAACAGACTGCCGAGTACCAGGAGTAAAAGCACCATTGCAAGCGATGAAACACCTCGCTCACGGTTCACAGATTGAATCCTGTGACGCCATAGAATGCCTCAATGACCTTTTGAGGATCGGCGTTGCTTCTCCCGCGCAGGTGCAACGAAAGCACTGGCGCAAATCCGTTAATATTCAGGCGCTCCACCTGAAATACCTCAATCTGAATAGAATTCGGATCGGTCATTTTCTCCCAACCTTTTCCCACGCAGGTTGTTGCACCACGCAAGGTTTCCAGCACCTTATCTTGAACACGAAACCCAACGACATCGGCCTCCTTTGCCGGAGTATCTTCCCAGACACCGTTGCTGTTGGCATCCCAGCGTGCAATCACACAGTCTCCCGCGGCTGATATCATCAGCCCTTCTCCGATACAGTTTCCCCGACAATAGCCAGCCCGCTGGAGATGCTTCGCCACGGTATAGATCCGCTGCCAAAGCTCATCTTCAAGCACTAGCTGACGAGAGTTATGCAAAATCTCTCGCTGCAGCGCAGGTAAAAATCGCGCAGCACTGAGGAGTAAAATGCTGCTTATCACCATAGCGATAAGCACCTCAAGCAGTGAAAAGCCACGTTCACTTACCGACATTGATCCGCCTCACCGCGTTCGCAAAGCCTGATTCGTCCCCAACCAGACACCACCACACGCCATTCACCTGCAGCATTCTTCAGATAGATATGCCCGGCCCATGCGGTATTACGTAGGCCGAAAAAAGCCAGTGACGGCGTTATCTCTGCCATCTCGACATCAGCCCAGAGTGGCGTAAATATCAACGGTGAAACAGGCTGACACGAAGTTTGTGACGTCGCTGAGCTTGCCAGACACCATGTCCCCCCTTCGCGGAGCACGTTGATGACGTGATCACGATTGCGCCAGTTAGCATCTTCACGCAATTGCAGCAGGTAATCCCGCACCTGGCTGGCTGTTTGCCATAACCGCTGCTGTTGTTGCCAGCGCTGCCAACCGTACAACCCCGATGCGCCAAGCGCCGCGACAATCAGTATTGCAATCAGGGTTTCGAGAAGCGTGTAGCCTTGTTGTTTTTTCATGCCGCCAGTATGGCGTGAGAGAAATTAATAACGAGGGGGAAATTCAGCTTCTTCGGCAAGCTACGGAGAATATTTATCGCATTGCATCACGTTGCAAAACTTCAGGAATCAGCGCCGCAGAATGGAATGTAAGGTAAAAAAAAACCGACGCGTAAGGCGCCGGTTGTGACAGGATTAACCCCGATCAGATAGCGACCGGTGCTTTAATGCCTGGGTGCGGATCGTAACCCTCAATTTCGAAGTCGTCGAAACGATAGTCGAAAATTGAATCGGGTTTACGTTTGATAACCAACTTCGGCAACGCGCGTGGCTCACGGCTAAGCTGCAGATGTGTCTGATCCATATGGTTGCTGTACAGGTGCGTGTCGCCGCCTGTCCAGACAAAATCACCGACTTCAAGATCGCACTGCTGCGCCATCATGTGAACCAGTAAGGCGTAGCTGGCGATGTTGAACGGCAGACCGAGGAACACATCGCATGAACGCTGATACAGTTGGCAAGAGAGTTTGCCATCCGCCACGTAGAACTGGAAAAACGCATGACACGGTGCCAACGCCATCTTATCCAGTTCGCCTACGTTCCACGCGGAAACGATAATACGACGGGAATCCGGGTCGTTTTTCAACTGGTTCAGCACCGTCGTGATCTGGTCAATATGGCGGCCATCCGGTGTTGGCCATGCACGCCACTGTTTGCCGTACACCGGACCTAAATTACCGTTCTCATCAGCCCATTCATCCCAGATTGAGACATTGTTTTCATGCAGGTAGGCAACGTTGGTGTCGCCCTGCAAAAACCACAACAGTTCATGGATAATCGAGCGTAAATGGCAGCGTTTAGTCGTAACCAGCGGAAACCCTTCCTGCAGATTAAAACGCATCTGATGACCAAAAATGGAAAGCGTTCCGGTTCCGGTGCGGTCGTTTTTCTGTGTGCCTTCATCCAGCACTTTTTGCATCAGTTCTAAATACTGTTTCATGGTTCCTCAGGAAACGTGTTGCTGCGGGCTGCGACGATACGCCCAAACCATCATAATAATACCTGCGACAATCATCGGGATAGACAGGATCTGCCCCATGCTGATGTACTGGACCCATGTGCCGGTAAACTGTGCATCCGGCTGGCGGAAGAATTCGACGATAATACGAAATGCGCCATAGCCAATCAGGAACAGACCGGAAACCGAGCCCATCGGACGCGGTTTGCGAATAAACAGGTTAAGAATGATAAACAGCACAACCCCTTCCAGCGCCATCTCATAAAGCTGTGAGGCATGGCGAGGCAAAGAGCCGTATGTGTCAAAAATAGACTGCCACTGCGGGTTGGTTTGCAGCAATAAAATATCTTCAGTACGGGAGCCAGGGAACAACATGGCATACTTGAAGTCCGGGTCGACGCGCCCCCACAGTTCACCGTTAATAAAGTTACCCAGACGACCTGCGCCCAAACCAAACGGAATCAGTGGAGCAATAAAATCAGAGACCTGGAAGAATGTACGCTTGGTGCGTTTGGCGAAGATAATCATCACCAGGATCACCCCGATAAGCCCGCCATGGAAGGACATGCCCCCATCCCAGACGCGGAACAGATACAGCGGATTATCAAGGAACAGCGGGAAGTTATAGAACAGCACGTAGCCAATACGCCCGCCGAGGAAGACCCCGAGGAAGCCTGCATAAAGTAAGTTTTCTACTTCGTTTTTGGTCCAGCCACTGCCTGGACGATTAGCCCGGCGCGTTGCCAGCCACATCGCGAAAATAAACCCCACCAGGTACATCATGCCGTACCAGTGAAGCGCGACGGGTCCAATTGAGAAAATGACCGGATCGAAATCCGGAAAATGCAGATAGCTACTGGTCATCTGTCACCACAAGTTCTTGTTATTTCGCTGAAGTCAGACAGCAATTGATAAGCGCGCCTGCATAATGCAGGCGCTCCAAAGGTGCGAATGATAGCACAAGGGGATCGCAGCGGATGCCGGGAAGATGTAAAAGATCTGTATAGGTAATCTTTACCCCCCGTATTGCCTGATGGCGCTACGCTTATCAGGCCTACAATCCTCCGCGAATCAATCCCCCCATGCCACGGCGCTCCATAAAGGCCGCCACCTGATGGCGTACTTCCGTCGCCAGTTGCGCTTCCAGGCTGCGCTGCGCCAGCGTTTGCGCTTCGTCAAAATCGATATGGCGCAGCAGGTATTTCACACGTGCTACAGAACGCCCGTTCATCGATAAATGACGGAAACCAAGCCCAATAAGGATGGTGACACACATCGGGTCGCCCGCCATTTCACCACACAATCGCAAATCGATGCCGCTTTTCTCCGCTTCCTGCGCAATCATCGCCAGCGCACGTAACATTCCCGGATGCAGGCTGTCATAAATGCTGGCAACGCGCGTGTTGTTCCGATCGACAGCCAAAATATACTGGGTCAGGTCGTTGGTCCCGACCGAGATAAAATCGATCCTGTTTGCCAAATGCGGCAACATAAACACCATCGACGGGACTTCCAGCATGATGCCAATGCGTGGTTTTGGGATCTCGTAGCCGATCATCTCTTCCACTTCGCGTCCGGCACGTTCTATCAGGCGTCGCGCTTCATCCACTTCATCAATACTGGTCACCATCGGCAGTAAAATGCTCAGGTTTCCGGTTGCCGCATTCGCACGCAGCATGGCGCGAACCTGGATCAAAAAGATCTCCGGTTGATCGAGCGTTATGCGGATACCCCGCCAGCCAAGGCATGGATTCTCTTCGCTGATGGGCATGTACGGCAGTTGTTTATCGGCCCCGACATCCAGCGTACGCAGAGTTACGGGCTTATCGTTAAACATCTGCAGCATGCCCTGATACTGCGCAACCTGCTCTTCTTCAGATGGAAAGCCGCTTTGCAGCATGAACGGGATTTCAGTACGATACAGCCCGATACCGTCAATTCGGCTACCCAGCTTCTCTTCATGTTCCGGGCTTAGCCCCGCGTTGAGCATCACCTTCACGCGCTCGCCGCTTTTCAACTGCGCCGGTTGATTAACATCATCTTCCGCCAGGCGGCTCAGTTCGATCTCTTCACTAATGAGACGCTGATATTCCTGGATTAATACCGGCTCCGGATCAACCAACAGTTCGCCACGATAACCGTCCACCACCAACGTGCGGCGGTGCAACACAGACGGCTGGATATCAGCCCCCATTACGGTCGGGATCCCCAGCGCACGAACCATAATCGCCGCGTGAGAGTTGGCGGCACCATCCCTGACGACAACCCCTACCAACCGGTCCTGGGGAAGTTCCGCCAGCGTAGTGGCAGACAGCTCATCCGCCACCAGCACGAAACGTTCCGGCCAGGCATTCGGTCCCTGAACAGAGTCATCAAGATGGAACAGCAGACGCTGCCCCAAGGCGCGCAAATCCCCGGCGCGTTCTTTAAGATAGTTATCGCTTAGCGCGGCAAACTGTTCGGCAAACTTCTCAATGATCGTCTTAACCGCCCACTCGGCCACCGAGCCGTTATCCACTTCTGCAAACAACTCGCGGCGCAGACGGGTATCGGAGAGCAGGTGCGAATAGAGATCAAAAATTGCCGCTGTCTCTTTCTGTGCCCCGGCAGCAAAACGCTTACTGTAGCGGCGAAATTCATTCGCGGCTTCTTCCAGTGCGCCAGTCAGACGTTCACGCTCAAGCACCGGATCCAACGTTGAAGCCTGATACACCTGCTCCATCAGCGGCAGCGTGGCATCCTGCCAGCCTTCAGCGATCGCCACACCGGGTGCGGCTGGCAACGCGCGGATACGCGTTTGCCGGTATTGCCCAAATAGCGCGGTTAACTGCGACTGAGACAGAATAGCGGCCATCTGTGTGGCAAGCGTAACCAGAAAAGATTCTTCGCTTTCGTCGTACTGGCGCAACTCACGTTGCTGTACCACCAGGACGCCTAATAACTGGCGCCGCTGGATGATCGGTACGCCTAAGAACGCACGAAAACGTTCCTCTTTCACCGAAGGAATATATTTAAAGCTGGGGTGTTTTTGCGCATCGGCGAGGTTGATAGGTTCCGCCAGCCTGCCAACCAGGCCAACGATCCCTTCATCAAACGCCAGTGCAACAGTGCGACCGCGTGGTTTTTTAAGTCCTCGGGTCGCCATCAGGTAATAACAGCGTCGGTCGTGATCGGCCAGGTAGACCGAGCAGACCTCTGTATCCATCGCAAGACAGATGTCAGTAACCAGAATATTCAACGCCTCATTGAGACGTGGGGCACTGGCCACCTTTTCGACTATTTCGCGCAGGCGGGTGAGCATAATTTGCGTAGCTTAACCTCTTTTACGTCTGTACGCAGGTGCGCTTTGCGGCTTAGGAGTGCTCTCCTGAAGCGCCATCACAACACTTGCGAATTCTTTCATCACCCTGCGATAGACATCGCGTTTAAATGACACCACCTGTCGAACCGGATACCAGTAACTCACCCAGCGCCAGCCGTCGAACTCAGGTGTACTGCTGGTTTGCATATTGATTTCAGCATCGCTGCTGACCAACTGCAGAAGAAACCATTTTTGTTTCTGGCCGATACAAACCGGCTTTGTGTCCCAACGCACCAAACGTTTCGGTAACTTGTAACGCAACCAGTTACGAGTAGAAGCAAGGATCCGTACATCTTTACGACTCAGACCGACTTCTTCAAAGAGTTCCCGGTACATCGCCTGCTCTGCTGTCTCTCCTGCATTTATCCCGCCTTGCGGGAATTGCCAGGAGTGCTGACCAAATCGCCGGGCCCACATGACCTGCCCCTGGCGGTTACAAATTACTATCCCTACATTCGGGCGGTAGCCATCGTCATCAATCACCGGACTACCTCAACATAAACCTTATATACAAACGATTGTTTCACACTCCAGAGGGGCGGTAAACCACTCTGTTAAGGGCGCGATATTCTAATAACAATTGAATAACTCACAGCAAAGGGCCAAGTTATAAACAGAAGATACGCTACATAGGCGATTTTATTCACCTTTTCTGTGGATATAGTTGTGAAGAAGTACGGAATTACTATGGGAAAACCCGGAACAGTCTGAATAAGACATCCGTCACATAACAAAAATAGTCTTATATATTCATTAAGTTAAAAGCAACAACCGTAGCTAAACATGCAGAAATGTGATGTGCATCACGCATACGATCTCCGACCTGATGAAAGATCGACCAGCGTTGGTTTTATCCACAGATTATGCCAATAAGTTAGGCACAATTTGTGTGAAAATTCGATTTTCGTCGCACGTCAAGGCTGTAAATTGAAACAGTAGTGGGGGTTTTTCACAGTTATCCCATCTTTCTGTGGATAACATGGTGTAAGATCCTGTTCATTGTCAGTGACCAGAATTGGAAAACCCAGTTTTCTGTTGCGCAACACTTTACATAAAAATATAAAAACCACTATAAATCATGCAATTGGATAAAGCATGTGGAAAAAGATAAACTCTGTCCACACGGTATAAAATCATTGCTCATTTTTTAACCCCAAGGGTAAACCTGATGCCAGAACTCCATCCATTGCTTTCGCCTCCTGAATCCGAAGCCCAGTTGCTGCACCAGGCACGGCAACTTTCGGGCTACACGCTGGGAGAACTGGCGTCGATGGCTGGACTCGTCGCGCCAAAGGATCTGAAGCGGGACAAAGGCTGGATTGGCGTGCTGCTGGAAATCTGGCTTGGGGCCAGTGCGGGCAGTAAACCGGAGCAGGATTTTGCCGCGCTGGGCGTGGAGTTAAAAACGATCCCTGTGGATAGCCTTGGCAGACCGTTGGAAACGACCTTTGTCTGCGTGGCACCGTTAACCGGCAATACCGGCGTGACCTGGGAAACCAGCCATGTTCGACACAAGCTTAAACGCGTATTGTGGATACCCGTAGAAGGTGAACGCAGCATCCCTGTGGCTGAACGTCGCGTTGGCTCCCCGCTGTTGTGGAGTCCGAATGAAGAGGAAGATCGACAGTTACGTCTGGACTGGGAAGAGTTAATGGACATGATTGTGTTAGGGCACGTCGAACGTATCACCGCCCGTCATGGTGAAGTTTTACAACTACGCCCAAAAGCCGCCAACGCCCGGGCGCTTACCGAGGCTATCGGTGCCCATGGTGAACCGATCCTGACTCTGCCACGCGGATTTTACCTGAAGAAGAACTTTACGCGCGCACTGCTGGAACGGCATTTTCTATTCCAGGCTCAATAACACACCCTGACCTTTCGCCCGTCGCGTTACGCGCCTATAATTACCGCTTCTTTTTTTTGGCAGGACTTTGTTCGATGTTATTTGCATGGATAACCGATCCTAACGCCTGGCTGGCGCTCGGTACGCTGACGCTGCTGGAGATCGTTCTCGGGATCGACAATATTATTTTCCTTTCTCTGGTTGTAGCAAAACTCCCAACAGCACAACGCAATCATGCCCGACGAATCGGGCTGGCGGCAGCGATGGTGATGCGCCTGGCGCTGCTGGCATCCATCGCCTGGGTAACGCGGCTCACTAATCCGTTATTCGAGCTGTTTGGCGAGGCGATTTCAGCGCGCGATCTGATCCTTCTGCTCGGCGGATTGTTCCTGATCTGGAAAGCGAGTAAAGAGATCCACGAGTCCATTGAGGGCGAAGAGGAAGGGCTGAAAACCCGCGTCTCTTCTTTCCTCGGCGCGATTGTGCAGATCATGTTGTTGGATATTATCTTCAGTCTGGACTCAGTAATCACCGCAGTAGGCTTGTCCGATCATCTGTTTATTATGATGGCAGCCGTCGTGATTGCCGTGGGTGTAATGATGTTCGCAGCCCGCCCAATCGGTGAGTTTGTTGATCGTCACCCTTCGGTAAAAATGCTGGCACTCTCTTTCCTGATACTGGTTGGCTTCACGCTAATCCTGGAAAGCTTCGATGTCCATGTGCCGAAAGGATACATTTACTTCGCTATGTTCTTCTCTATCGCTGTAGAGACTCTGAACCTGTGGCGCAATAAAAAAAATCCGCTCTGACAGATACTATCGCTCCCCGCATGGGGAGCGAATACTCCCTGCGCACCTTCCCTCTCTCACAGATTAAGATTTTACTGCTTTCGCCCCGCACAACTTCGCGTTATTACTAAACTAGTGTCAGACGCAGGCCATGTGAGGATAAGCAGATGAAAAAATGGGCAGTTTTAATTTCCGCCGTCGGGCTGGCTTTTGCCGTTTCCGGATGCAGCAGTGATTATGTGATGGCAACAAAAGATGGTCGAATGATCCTGACCGATGGTAAACCAGAAATTGACGATGATACCGGTCTGGTGAGTTACCACGATCAGCAAGGCAATGCGATGCAAATTAACCGCGACGAAGTCTCTCAAATCATTGAGCGTTGATGGTTAAGGTCAGCCACGCTGCTGGCCTTAACAATTTTGCTTCCCTTTTTCCCTTCCCTCAGCCATTTTTATAATCCTTATGTCGTGATTATAAAAAGGAAACGGCTATGCAATATCACCGTATACCCCACAGCTCGCTGGAAGTCAGTACACTGGGGCTGGGCACAATGACGTTTGGTGAACAAAACAGCGAAGCCGACGCACATGCACAGCTCGACTATGCCGTTGCACAAGGCATAAATTTAATCGACGTTGCCGAGATGTATCCGGTACCGCCTCGCCCTGAAACCCAGGGACTCACCGAAACTTATGTGGGCAACTGGCTTGCCAAACACGGCAGCCGCGAAAAACTGATCGTTGCCTCTAAAGTTAGCGGCCCGGCACGTAACAATGACAGCGGTATTCGACCGAATCAGGCGCTGGATCGTAAAAACATCCGTGAGGCACTGCACGACAGTCTGAAAAGACTGCAGACCGATTATCTCGATCTCTATCAGGTCCACTGGCCGCAGCGTCCAACAAACTGCTTTGGTAAGCTGGGATATAGCTGGACGGACTCCGCGCCGGTCGTTTCCCTGCTGGATACGCTGGACGCGTTGGCAGAGTTTCAGCGTGCAGGTAAGATTCGTTACATCGGTGTTTCTAACGAAACGGCGTTTGGCGTAATGCGTTACCTGCACCTGGCAGACAAACATGACCTGCCGCGTATCGCCACTATCCAGAACCCGTATAGCCTGCTAAACCGCAGCTTTGAAGTTGGACTGGCCGAAGTGAGCCAGTATGAAGGCGTTGAGCTCCTGGCCTACTCGTGTCTTGGTTTTGGCACCTTAACCGGCAAATACCTGAACGGTGCGAAACCTGCCGGCGCGCGCAATACGCTGTTTAGCCGTTTTACGCGCTACAGCAGCGAACAAACGCAAAAAGCGGTAGCTGCCTATGTGGATATCGCCAAACGCCATAACCTCGATCCTGCGCAGATGGCGCTGGCCTTTGTTCGTCGTCAGCCGTTTGTCGCCAGCACACTGCTGGGCGCAACGACGATGGAGCAGCTAAAAACCAACGTTGAAAGCCTGCATCTGCAGTTGAGTGAAGAAGTACTGGCGGAGATTGAAGCGGTGCATCAGGTGTATACCTATCCTGCACCGTAACAGTTAGCGCCTGATGGCGCTACGCTTATCAGGCCTACAAAGTGAGCATCCTGTAGGCCGTATACGGTAACGCCGCCATCCGGCACATTCATAGCATACTTATCTCGCACCGCGACGATTAGCGCCTGATGGCGCTACGCTTATCAGGCCTACAAAGTGAGCGTCCTGTAGGCCGGATAAGGCAACGCCGCCATCCGGCAACAGCATACAACAGACTAATGGCGGCGCTGCCAAATCCACAGAGCCGTAATCGCCAGGGCAAACAGCGCACCAAATCCAACGCCAATGGCTACCGCAGGAATACCCACCAACACCGCCAGTGAGTAGATACCGAGCATCAGCAACATCGCGCTGTTTTCACCGAGGTTTTGCACCGCTATCGCATTACCCGCACCGACGCTTTTCTTGCCCCGTTCCTGAAGCAACGCATTCAACGGCACCACAAAAAAACCGCCCAACACGCCGATAAGCATCAGTAAGGCATAAGCTGGCAACAGCGCATGCTGGAGCGAGAAAACCAGGACGACCACGCCGATCAGAATCCCCGCAGGCATGCAACGCGACACCGTTTCCAGCGTCACCAGTTTTGCTGCCGCACCGGCACCCACAACAATCCCGATAGCCACCATAGCGTTAAGATAGGTCGGTGTGGCGTTATCGGTAATGCCCAACGCCACCGGCACCCACAACACCAGAAGAAAACGCAGTGTGACGCCCGCGCCCCAAAACAGGCTGGTTCCTACCAACGAGAAACGTGTTTCGCCGTTACGCCACAGCGAAGAGGCGGCACAGAAGAAACTGCGCGTCATTTTCCCCAAATGCCACGACTGACCGGGGCGAGCCGCGGCCAGTTTCGGGATAAACAGGTTAGCCACCACAGCACCAGCATAAGCCAGGGCGCAGGCGGAAAGCGCAGCAATGACATGCCAATCGGCCAGCACACCGCCAGCAACAGAACCCAGCAAGATAGCGGCAATGGTGGAAGCTTCCATCAGACCGTTGGCTTTCACCAGCTTGTCGCCGGTCGTCAGCTCACCCAGGATGCCATACTTGGCCGGAGAATACGCCGCTGCGCCAATACCCACCAGCGTATACCCCAGAAACGGGTTAAAGCCGAAACAGATACTCGCCGCCCCCAGCAGCTTGAGACCGTTGGCGAACATCATCACTCTGCCTTTCGCAAAGCTATCCGCGACCTGCCCGACAAAAGGAGCAAACAGAATGTAAGCACCCACAAACACCATTTGCAGAATTGGCTGGCTCCAGTCCGGGTAGAACTGCGCCTTGAGCAAAGCCAGGGTAGCAAACAACAACGCGTTATCGCCAAACGCTGACAAAAACTGCGCGGCGATAACGGACATCATCCCTTTTGACCAGATTGAAGTGCTAGTGTGTGCTGACTCACGCATGTTGTTTTTCCGGTTCATCGACCCAGCTTTTCAGTGTGACAAAATCTGGCTTACCGCTGCCGAGCAGAGGGAGTTGTTTCAGGTGGCGGATATCACGCGGTACGGCAAGCTCTGGAATGCCGTGGATGCGCGCATACTGGAGTAATTTTTCACGGGTCAGCTCGCCGTCTGTAGTAAACAGCACCAGCGCTTCCCCTTTACTGGCATCGCTCTTGATAGC
This sequence comes from Citrobacter sp. Igbk 17, assembly GCF_028069775.1. NCBI lineage: Bacteria > Pseudomonadati > Pseudomonadota > Gammaproteobacteria > Enterobacterales > Enterobacteriaceae > Citrobacter > Citrobacter sp. Igbk 17. The sequence goes on from NZ_JANEWI010000003.1 coordinate 106,131, forward strand.
CGTGGCATGCATTTTGTCAGCAGATACCGCCAGCGCCAGTTGTTCAACCATTTCCAGTGACACCATCTCACCGGCGATTTTGGCAAAGCGCTTGGCGCGCCCCTGAATCTGTACAAAGCCATTTTCATCAAAGCGCACGACATCACCGGTATCGTACCAGCCGTGTTCTATCTGGCCCTGGGCATTTTCTGCGGTTGGGACTTCCAGTACACCCGGCTTTTCGACGCGCAGATAGCCGCTCATAATATTAGGGCCTTTCAGCTGTAAACGCCCGCCATCTTCAATACCAGGCACCGCCAACAGTCGGGCATCCATACCAGGCAGAATGCGCCCTACCGTTCCCGATTTCGCCGCCATTGGTACGTTAATCGACACCACCGGCGCACATTCCGTCACCCCATAGCCTTCAAGAACGCGGAGACCGAATTTCTCCTGCCACAACTGCTTCGTGCTGTCTTGCAGCTTTTCGGCCCCGGCAACAACATAGCGCAGACGGTGGAAATCATAGGGATGAGCAAACCGCGCATAATTGCCAAGGAACGTTGAGGTACCAAACAACACGGTGCAGTTACGGTCATATACCAGCTCAGGAACGATGCGGTAATGCAGCGGACTGGGGTACAAAAACACTTCAGCACCGGTCAGCAACGGCGTAAATAACCCTACCGTCAGGCCAAAGGAATGAAATAGCGGCAATGCTGACATAAAGCGATCGTCGGCGGTGAAATCGGCAATCGTCTTAATCTGTTCGACGTTCGCCAGGAGGCTCTTATGGCTGTGTACAACACCTTTCGGGTGGCCTTCTGATCCCGAGGTAAAGAGGATCACCGCGGCCTCTTCCGGCTGCTGTTTCACCTGTGCCAGGTGCGGAGCCAGCAGATGTGAAAAAATCCACAGCTTATCGCCAAAGGTCACATCGGCCTTCAGGTCTTCCAGGTACACCCAGCGCACTTGAGTAAGTTGTTCCGGCAAATGCCAGAGCTTGCCTTTATCGAGAAACTGCCGGGAGGTAAAAATGGTTTTGATTTCTGACGCGGTAATGGCGCTGGTTAACCCCTTCACACCCGCGGTGTAGTTCATCATGGCCGGGATACGTCGACGCGCAATAGCACCAAAAATAACCGCCGCGCTGATACCCGCATTTGGCAGCATCAGGCCAATTCTTTCCCCCTCGGCGCTGTATTTTTCCAGAATACGTGCGACAAACAGCGTTTTCGTCAGCAGTTTGCGATAGCTGTCCGGCGTGAAATTAATATCTTCAATGCAGTTTTTGCCTGCGCCAAACCGGTATTTTGCCGCCAGCAGAGACTCGTATAACGTTTCACGCGGGCGGACGGCCATACGCGCTTCCATCATAATCTGATGCAGCATTTCACCGGCCATTTTGCGACGATCGCGCGCGCGCGGCGCTTCCGGCATCGGCAATGACGTTGGCGGTAGGATATGGATGCTGATTTGCGGGAAGAATCGCTGTTTAACCAGACCTTTCAGACGGCTGAAATGGGTCAGTTCCGCGCCTTCAATACGCACAGGCACCACCGTCGCCTTTGATTTTGCGGCAACAAACCCGGCACCGTCGTAGATTTTCATCAGTGAACCGCTGGTCGAAATACGCCCTTCCGGGAAGATAACCACCGGACGTCCCTGTTCAACCAAGCGTACCAGATGTTTAATCGACATCGGTTTGGTTGGGTCTAACGGTACGAAATCAATCAGTGGAGTGAGCCAGCGCATATACCATTGCTGACTAATAGAAGTATAAACGGCAAACACAGGGCGAATCGGTAAAAAGAGCGCCAGCAGGATACCATCGATAAATGAGACATGGTTAGGCGTGATTAAGACACGTTCTCCCCGTAGCACGCTGACATCGCCCGTGACGCGAACACGAAAAAGTACGCGAAACAGCTTACGAAAAAAGCCAAATAGCATCTCAACTCCCTGTGCCATTAATTATATAAACATCAATGATGGGAGAGTATACGAGTTGGGGAATGGGCGCGACAGGTAACGGGTAAATAGAGTCCGAAAAAAAACCTGCGCATCCGCGCAGGTCGGTGCAAGAGACAGGTACGAAGTGCGTACCGAATAATCTCACCAATCAATACCTCTGGGATCTTGATTGTGGTCGTCACCGCGCCGTTCCGCCAGTTGGAAAACGCAAAGGAATGAACCCAAGTGCAACGAGTTGTGTAAATTATCGGTTACTGTTACAGATACGCTGAACGCAAAAAAAAACCTGCGCATCTGCGCAGGCTGGTGTAAATCTTGTGATCAACCCGAAAGTTGATTTCACCTATCAATACCTCTGGGATCTCAACTTTATCAATCCGCTCTCTCCCCTCACCAGCGAACAATCGCAACAGCACATCGCAAAGTGTAAGCAAAGGTTTTCATTTTCAATTTTCTGTCTTACTTCGCTCGTGTCCGCTCACATTTGCGACGTCCTGACGGGCAATCTGCTTGAACAGACAGCCGTTTTCCGTAACACTGACGGGATGTAAGCGTTTACCCACAACAGGTACTATCATGGCGACCATAAAGGATGTAGCCCGACTAGCTGGTGTATCAGTCGCCACCGTTTCTCGAGTGATCAATGACTCCCCCAAAGCCAGCGAAGCATCGCGTCTGGCTGTAATGAGTGCAATGGAATCACTCAGCTACCACCCCAACGCCAATGCGCGTGCGCTGGCACAACAATCAACTGAAACCGTCGGTCTGGTAGTAGGTGATGTGTCCGATCCATTCTTTGGGGCAATGGTTAAAGCTGTCGAGCAGGTGGCCTATAACACCGGTAATTTTTTACTGATTGGCAACGGCTACCATAACGAGCAAAAGGAACGTCAGGCGATTGAGCAGCTTATTCGCCACCGCTGCGCAGCCCTCGTGGTCCACGCTAAAATTATCCCGGATGCCGAGCTCGCATCATTGATGAAACAGATCCCCGGAATGGTACTGATCAACCGAATCTTACCGGGATTCAAACAACGCTGCGTTGCGCTGGACGATCGTTACGGTGCGTGGCTGGCAACCCGTCATCTTATTCAGCAGGGCCATACGCGCATCGGTTATCTGTGTTCCAACCACAGCATTTCAGATGCGGAAGATCGTTTGCAAGGCTATTACGACGCGCTGGCGGAAAGCAATATTCCGGTAAACGATCGACTGGTCACGTTTGGCGAGCCCGATGAAAGCGGCGGCGAGCAGGCAATGACTGAGCTGCTTGGTCGCGGCAAAAACTTCACGGCAATCGCCTGCTATAACGACTCAATGGCGGCGGGCGCTATGGGTGTGTTAAACGATAATGGCATTGATGTACCGGGCGAAATCTCGCTGATTGGTTTTGATGATGTATTGGTTTCACGCTACGTGCGCCCACGGCTGACGACGGTACGCTACCCTATCGTGACGATGGCAACCCAGGCCGCCGAGCTGGCGCTGGCGCTGGCCGAAAAACGTCCGGTCCCGGAAATCACTCACGTCTTTAACCCAACGCTGGTACGTCGGCATTCCGTTTCAGCGCTGACAGAGCCGGGAAATTCTTCGTCAAACGATTAATCAGGATTGCGTCATGACAACGATGTTAGACGTTTCACGACATGCTGGCGTATCGAAAGCGACCGTTTCACGCGTACTTAATGGTACGGGGCAGGTTAAAGAAAGCACGCGCCAGAAAGTCTTCAAAGCCATGCAGGCGTTAGATTATCGGCCTAATTTTTTAGCCCGCTCACTGGCAAACCGCACCAGCAACAGCATTGGTTTGGTGGTGTCTACATTTGATGGATTCTACTTTGGTCGTTTGCTGCAACAGGCATCGCGCCAGACGGAATCTCACGGCAAACAGCTGATTGTCACCGACGGCCATGATACACCAGAGCGTGAGCAGGAAGCTGTTCAAATGTTGGCCGACCGACAGTGCGACGCCATTATTCTCTACACCCGCTACATGAGCGAAAAAGCGATTATGTCGTTGATGACCCGCATTGATATGCCATTGCTGGTCATTAACCGCGACGTCAGCCAGGCCCGCGACCGTGCGATTTTCTTTGAACAGGAAGACGCGGCGTTTCAGGCAGTCGATTACCTCATCTCGCAAGGACATCGTGATATTGCCTGCATCACCGTCCCCGGCCATACGCCAACCGGTAAATCCCGGTTGATGGGATATCGTAAGGCACTGGAAAAAAATGGTATTCCCTGGGAACCCACCAAGGTCAAATACGGCGATTCAACGATGACCAGGGGCTATGAAGCCTGTCGTGAATTGTTGGATGAAGGGGTGAAATTCAGCGCACTGTTCGCCTGTAACGATGACATGGCGTTAGGTGCATCGAAAGCATTACATCAGGCTGGACTAAAGATCCCCGAGGATGTTTCGCTGTTCGGTTTTGATGATGCGCCCAGCGCGAAATGGCTGGAGCCAGGACTCTCCACTGTCTATCTGCCGATCGATACCATGATAACCACGGCAATCGATCAGGCGATTCGTCTGGCTAATGACGAAGACGTAGAACCCATTCCACCGTTTACGGGCACCCTGGTGTTGCGTGACTCCGTAACGCCTGGACCGTACTTTAAGTAATCAGAGGCCGGATGGTGACTTCGCTTATCCGGCCTACAGACCCACCGTTAATTTCGGAGGCCGGATAAGCGTAGCGCCATCCGGCATGCAATCAGATAAGCTCCAGCGCCAGTAGCTCTTCAATGGTCTGGCGACGACGAATCAGTCGCGCCACGCCGTTATCAAACAGCACTTCCGGTAGCAGCGGGCGGCTATTGTAGTTCGACGACATCGATGCGCCATACGCACCGGTATCATGCAATACCAGGTAATCTCCCGGCACTACCGCAGGTAATAGACGGGTTTCGACTTTGCCACCTTCCTGTTGGGTAAAAACATCGCCCGATTCGCACAGTGGACCGGCAATCACCGTCTCAATCTGCGCCGCATTATCCAGCGAGCGGCCATCCCCGGCCAGTGCGGAGATATGGTGATAGCTGCCGTACATTGCTGGCCGCATCAGATCGTTAAAGCCAGCGTCGATCAACACGAAGTGACGACTGCCCATCTCTTTCACACTGCGCACCTGCGCCACCAGAACACCCGCTTCCGCCACCAGAAAGCGTCCTGGCTCGATCTCAAGCTTCACCGGATGCCCCAGATGTTTGGCTATTTGATCGCGTGCCGCGCTCCACAAACCAAAGTAGTGATCGGTGTTGATCGCCTCTTCTCCTTCGCGATACGGGATCGACAACCCGCCGCCCGCGGAGATCGCCTCCAGATCCTGACCGAACTCGACAACCTGACGCACCATCGCGCCGCATACCTGTTCCAGATGGCCGTAGTCCACACCGGATCCGATATGCATATGAATACCCACCAGCTTCAGTTGGTAGCGCTGGATTACTTCCAGCGCCGCCGGTAGATCGCTGTACCAGATACCGTGTTTGCTGTTCTCGCCGCCGGTGTTGGTTTTTTGACTGTGCCCGTGACCAAAACCTGGGTTGACGCGCAGCCACACGCGATGGCCTGGCGAATCCTGACCCAGTTGTTCCAGCATATCAACCGACCCGGCGTTTACAGGAATACGTAGCTCATACACCCGGGCCAGCGTCGCCTGGTCAATCATATCGGCGGTAAAGACGATCTCATCATTTCCCGGCACGAAACCTGCCGCCAGCGCACGTTCAATCTCACCAAGCGAGACGGAATCCACCTTCACGCCCTGCTCGCGCATCAGGCGCAGTATATGAATATTCGAGCAGGCCTTTTGGGCGAAACGCACCACATCAAACTGACTCAGTTTGGCTATCTGCGCGCGGATAATCTGCGCATCGTAAACCCATACCGGACAGCCGAATTCGGCGGGCAGACGCAGCAGGTTATCTGCGGTCAGGTCAGTATCAGTGCTGTTGAGTGGGCGTGGCATGGTGTGCTCCGGTATTGGCTTTTTTATGATTACGCCACAGCACGAAGAGAATAAAAAATATCGTTTTATCGCGAGTCTATGCAAAAATGATATGGGATGTTTATTTGAGGATCGACAATGCCCGCCGTTAACTTACGCCACATTGAAATTTTTCACGCCATTATGACAGCAGGCAACCTGACGGAAGCCGCACGGATGCTGCATACGTCGCAGCCTACCGTCAGTCGCGAGCTGGCAAGATTTGAAAAAGTTCTGGGGTTAACACTGTTCGAACGTACGCGAGGTCGGCTGCATCCTACAGTGCAAGGTCTACGCCTGTTTGAAGAGGTGCAGCGATCCTGGTATGGCCTGGATCGGATCGTCAGCGCCGCCGAAAGCCTGCGTGAATTTCGTCAGGGTGAGCTGTCGATTGTCTGTCTGCCCGTGTTCTCACAGTCCTTTTTACCTCCGTTGCTACACCCCTTCCTCACCCGCTACCCACAGGTTAACATTCAGATTGTGCCGCAGGAGTCGCCGCTGCTGGAAGAGTGGCTATCAGCACAACGTCACGATCTCGGGTTAACTGAGACCCTGCATACCCCCGCTGGGACTAAACGCACTGAGTTACTGTCGCTGGATGAAGTGTGCGTGCTGCCGCAGGGACATCCGCTAACCGGGAAAGCAGTATTAACACCGCAAGATTTTCAGGGGGAAAACTATATCAGCCTGTCGCGCACCGACAGCTATCGCCAGTTGCTGGATACCCTGTTTAATGATCATCAGGTCAAGCGCCGAATGGTAATAGAAACGCACAGTGCCGCATCAATTTGTGCGATGGTGCGTGCCGGCGTGGGGATCTCAGTAGTGAACCCGCTGACCGCACTGGATTACGCAGGCAGCGGGATTGCCATCCGGCGTTTTAGTGTTTCGGTACCTTTTACCGTCAGCCTCATTCATCCACTGCATCGTCCGGCATCCGCGCTGGTTGATGCTTTTACGGCACATCTACAGGCCCATCTCCACCGGCTTACCGATCCACTGGATGCTATTTTGCAGTCTCAGGTGAAAGCATAAACGTCACAGCATCCTGCGCATGGATCGCCGCGGTATCGAAGACCGGCAACGGGCTCATTTCAGTGGGAACCAGCAGGCCAATTTCGGTGCAGCCGAAGATCACCCCTTGTGCACCCTGACGAGCCAGTCGCTCAATCACGCTCAGGTAGTAATCACGGGACGTTTCGCTAAATTCACCAAGGCACAGTTCCTCGAAAATAATCTGGTTTATTTTCTGTCGGTCATCAGCGTCAGGGATTAGCGTGCTAATGCCAAATTCCGTCTGTAAACGCCCACGATAGAAATCCTGTTCCATGGTGTAACGCGTGCCCAACAACGCGACGTTACTCATCTTCTGCTGTTGTATGGCCCGCCCCGTTGCATCGGCAATGTGCAAAAACGGGACATCGCAGGCCGTTTCAATGGCCTCGGCCACTTTATGCATGGTGTTGGTACACAGCACAATCCCTTCAGCACCCGCTTGCTGTAACCCCACCGCAGCCTGCGCCAGGATCTCCCCTGCCCGCTGCCAGTCACCGTTCGACTGACAGGCTTCAATCTCATGGAAATCGACGCTGTGCAGCAGAATCTTCGCAGAATGCAGACCGCCCAGACTCTGCTTAACCCCTTCATTAATCAGACGATAATAGGGAATAGTGGATTCCCAGCTCATTCCGCCTAACAGACCAATCGTTTTCATCATTTGCCCTTATTCGTGGTTGTCCTCCCAGTGAACCAAAGATGTGATCAACTTTCCACATCTGTCGGCGCACATTTCCTTTTTTTATTTTCTGATATAAATTTAATGAAATAATGTTTCATTTTATTGCGAGAATACCGAATGTTTATTTTTCATAAAGAAACCACGCTTGAAGATCTGGGTAACGGCGTTACCCGGCGTATTCTGGCTCACGATGGCAAAATGATGGCCGTGGAAGTGAATTTCGAGCAGGGCGCAGTTGGCCCGATGCACAACCACCCGCATGAACAACTCACGTACGTTTTATCGGGTGAGTTTGAATTTACGATTGGGGAAGAAAAGCATGTTGTCAGTGCAGGAGACACCCTGTACAAGCAACCCAATATCATGCACGGCTGCGTCTGTTTAAAGCCGGGGACATTGCTTGATACCTTCACGCCCATACGCGAAGATTTTCTGCACGGGTAATTTCGCTGTTCTCAAGCCGTGCTACTGAACGGTTTGAGAACACGCTAAAATGCGTACTCAGTTCCCTAAAAATGAATGCGTTACAAGGTGGGGCATTTTCCTTCGATACCAGCTCGCATAAGCGTTAATCACCCAATGCGCCTCGCCATGTGGGCGATTACAGTCACGTTATCTTAATTAACGGTGACGGATCGCCATGACAAAAATGACAACAGCCACTCCACATGACGCAGTCTTCAAACAGTTCTTGTACCATCCCGATACCGCAAGAGATTTTCTGGATATCTATCTTCCATCAACCTTGCGGGAGCTATGTGATCTGCAAACGCTAAAACTGGAATCAGGCAGTTTTATTGAGGATAGCCTGCGAGCCAGCTACTCCGACGTGCTGTGGTCATTAAAAACAAACGAAGGCGATGGGTATATCTATGTTGTTATCGAGCATCAGAGTTCGCCAGACGCTCACATGGCATTTCGGCTGATGCGCTATGCCATGGCTGCAATGCAACGCCATTTGGATGCTGGCCATAAAACATTACCTTTGGTGATACCGATGTTGTTTTATCATGGCGCTCTCAGCCCCTACCCCTTTTCACTCTGCTGGCTGGATGAGTTTGACGATCCCGCACTGGCACGACAGCTTTACTCAGCAACATTTCCGCTGGTGGATATCACAGTAATACCCGATGACGAAATTATGCAGCATCGCCGTATAGCACTGCTGGAATTGATGCAAAAACATATCCGCAAGCGTGATTTAATGGGGTTAGTGGAGCAACTGGTCTCATTGCTGGCTACGGGATACGCTAATGACAGCCAGCTCAAAACGCTATTTAATTACATGATGCAGTTTGGAAATACGCCTCACGTTGATAAATTTATCCGTGAGGTTGCCCATCGGGTACCACAGCAAAAGGAACGTCTGATGACTATCGCGGAAGTCTTGCAACAGGAAGCCAAACAACAAGAGGCATTACGCATTGCCCAGATGATGTTAGCGAATGGTATTAGTCATGAAATTATACTAAAGATAACCGGGCTGTCTGCTAAGGATCTCCTCGTCAGGCAGGCGGCTCCACAATGAAATAGGTAGCAATGGAAGCCCGATAATCAATTGATCTATCGGGCTTCCTGCTCACTTACACCCCAATATCTCTTAACTTCTCGCCAGCCATCAGCTTACGTTCGATGTGTTCCAGCGTAACGTTTTTGGTTTCAGGAATAAGCCAGAAAGTAATACCAATAAATACGACGTTCAGTGCGGTATAAAGCCAGAACGTACCCGCGGCGCCAATACTGTCGAGCAACGTCAGGAAGGTTGCGCCGATAATCATGTTCGACACCCAGTTCGTGGTGGTGGAACAGGTGATGCCAAAATCGCGACATTTCAGCGGCTGAATCTCAGAACACAGGATCCACACCACCGGTGCGGCGCTCATTGCATAACCGGCGATACACATCATGGTCATGCCGACTGACAGCCAGGAAAGTCCACTGGATGCGGTGCCGTTATCAAACTGCATCAGGCAATAGCCGAGGACCAGGGTCCCAATGGCCATCACGCTGAAACCAATTTTCAGTGCCGGTTTGCGTCCGGCTTTATCTACTGTAAAAACAGCAATAAAAGTCGCGAACATAAAGGTTAAGCCAACGACTAATGTCGCAATCATCTGCTGTTCAGTGGTGGTAAAACCGGCCATTTTAAAAATGCGCGGCGCGTAGTACATAATGATGTTCATCCCGGTGAACTGCTGCATTGCCTGCAACAACATCCCGAGGAAAACCGCACGCCGTACGTTTCGGTTAATTTTAAACAGTGCCCAACCGCCCTGCTTCAGCTTCAGACTTTCACGAATTTCGTTCAGCTCATCACGGGCCTTTTCTGACGTATCACGCAACATGCGTAATACTTCTTCTGCTTCAATATGGCGACCTTTCTCTGCCAGCCAGCGCGGGCTGTTAGGCAGGAAAACGACCAGAACAATCAGCAACACCGCCGGGAGCGCCAATACACCCAGCATAGCGCGCCAGTTACCGCTGTAGCTAAACGCGGTATCGGATAAAAAGGCCAGCACAATGCCCAACGTAACCATCAGTTGATACATACTGATCATCTTACCACGCACATTCTCACTGGCCATTTCAGACAAGTAGAGTGGCGCAGTGTAGGAGGCGATACCTACGGCAACGCCCAGTACCACGCGGGCAACAATGAGCATTTCCACGCTGGAAGCCAATGCCGACCCCAGGGAACCCACGACAAACAGGATCGCCCCGGCCATCAGGCTGTATTTGCGCCCCAGTCGGAATGACAACCAGCCATTAAACAGCGCACCAATTGCCGCACCCAGCATCATACTGCTCACCACCCACTCCTGCAGACGGCTGGTCAATACAAAGTGATCGGTGATAAAAGGCAACGCGCCGGCAATTACGCCGATATCGAGACCAAATAACAACCCTGCGACAGCCGCAGAAATAGAGACAAACAAGTTCATACGTCGCGTATCGCGCTGCGTACGTGGTGTTAAAGCAGCTTCATGATTAATTGAGACCATTTTTTCCTGCCAGATACAGAGTAAGCCATGTCGATGAAAGTAAGGGATCCCTTGCAGGAAGCGTCAGGCGGGAAACGGCAAAAACATGGATGAAATTGCTGCACCACATCGTTATGTGATGGATATTCCAATTTTAAAATTTACCGCTAATTACTCAATTAAATTTAATACACTGATATTAAAGAGTATTAATTATTACCAATCCATACATATGTAATTATGTATGGATTAATTTATAAACAGAATATGGATTAAAATAACTTAAAACCAAAAAAAACCCTGCCATTGGCAGGGTTTTTTGATGCTGGACGATAAATTAACGCGCCAGCCAGCCACCGTCGACCGCAACGGTATAACCGTTAATGTAGTCAGATGCGCTGGAGGCCAGGAACACAACAGGCCCCATAAGATCGCTTGGCAGACCCCAACGACCCGCTGGGATACGATCGAGAATTTCGGCGCTACGCTGCTCATCAGCACGCAGCTGCTGCGTGTTATTGGTCGCCATGTAACCCGGTGCGATCGCATTCACGTTGATGTTATGTTTTGCCCACTCGTTGGCCATCAGACGCGTTACGCCCATTACGCCGCTTTTTGACGCGGTATAAGACGGAACACGAATGCCGCCCTGGAAGGAGAGCATAGAGGCGATATTAATAATTTTACCGCCGTTACCCTGGGCAATGAAGTGCTTCGCCGCCGCCTGAGACATAAAGAACACGCTCTTAATGTTCAGGTTCATCACGTCGTCCCAGTCTTTTTCGCTGAAGTCGATAGCATCTTCACGACGGATAAGACCGGCGTTGTTCACCAGAATGTCGATATGACCGAATTCTGCAACCGCACGCTCCAGCAGTGCCGGAATACCATCAATCTGACGCAGATCGGCGGTCAGGCTTAAAAAACGGCGGCCCAGTGCGGTAACACGTTCGATGGTTTCAGTCGGCTCAACAATGTTGATACCCACGATATCACAACCCGCTTCCGCCAGACCCAGCGCCATCCCCTGACCCAAACCGGTGTCACAACCCGTCACAACGGCGACTTTACCTTCAAGAGAGAATGCATTCAAAATCATTGTAAATCCTTATTTTTTATAATGCCCGTCACAGACAGGCTGAGTAGCCGCCCGCGACTAGCGCAGATCTTTGACTGCAACGTGGTCCATATCATCAAAGACCTGATTTTCGCCAACCATACCCCAGATGAAGGTATAGGCTTTCGTACCCACGCCAGAATGGATAGACCAGCTAGGGGAAATTACCGCCTGCTCATTGTGCATCACGATATGACGCGTTTCCTGAGGTTGCCCCATCATGTGGAAGACACAGGTGTCTTCTTCCATATTGAAGTAGAAATAGACTTCCATACGGCGTTCATGGGTATGGCACGGCATGGTGTTCCACAGGTTGCCTGGCGCCAGTTCGGTCAGGCCCATGCTCAGTTGGCAGGTTTCCAGTACGTCCGGCACAAAATACTTGTTGATGGTACGGCGGTTACTCGTGAGATCATCACCCAACGTCACTGGCGCAACGTCGGCTGGAGTCACTTTTTTGGTTGGATAAGTCATGTGTGCCGGCGCGCAGTTATAATAGAACTTGGCGGGTTTTGCAGGGTCAATGCTGGCAAAAACAACTTCTTTTGCCCCTTTACCGACATACAGCGCATCGCGATGACCAATTTCATAGCACTGGCCGTCAACAGTAATCGTGCCCGGCCCACCGATGTTGATCACGCCTAACTCACGACGCTCCAGGAAGTAGGTTACGCCCAGTTGCTTACCCACTTCGCCACCCACGGATACGGTTTTTCCCACTGGCATAATGCCGCCAACAATAATGCGGTCAATGTGGCTGTAGACCATGGTGTATTCGTCAGCAACAAACACTTCTTCTACCAAAAACTCATTACGCAGCGCCTGGGTATCCAGGGTTTTAGCATGCGCACTATGGATGCTTTGTCTTACGTCCACATTTACCTCCAGTGATAAATTGACCGTGAATTCTTGAGCGATAGCAAAACGCCGTTCCGTTTTACCTAATGCGTTCATGATATCCCTCCCCGAACGGGTTTTCAATTATAACTAAAACGATGTTTCACTTTTTCCGCATCTTATTATCAAAAGTGTAATTGCGATCACGCTAGCCTGGGTAAACTACGAAAGCAGCACCAAAGAAAACAAATAAAACACAAACAAAACAGTTAGTTATAAAGATACAACAAAGAGTAGGTAATAAGAGGGACAAGTAGCGTTGTGAAAAAACAGCCCTGCTGAAGAGGAATTCACACACCTTTTCTTACAAAGTGCGTTGTGAATCACACGAAATGAAACGCCGTTTTGATAAGTTAACGTTGTTTTAGAGTGGATGTTTCTGTAACTGGCCTTGCCCTCCTTGTGGAGGGCTTTTTTACATGAACCGGAACTGCGCGATGGTGGTGTATCTGATAGGGGATTTTAAAGACTTAATCACGTTCGATGGCAAGTGCAACGCCCTGGCCACCACCAATACATAACGTTGCCAGCCCTTTATGCGCCCGGCGTTTAACCATCTCGTGGACCAACGACACCAGAATACGGCAACCAGAGGCACCAATTGGGTGGCCGAGCGCAATGGCCCCACCGTTCACATTTACCCGACGCTCGTCCCATTCCAGCATTTTCCCAACGGATAATGCCTGCGCAGCGAATGCTTCATTGGCTTCAATCAAATCGACGTCCGCCAGTTGCCAGCCGACGCGCTCAAGGCAGCGACGCGTCGCGTACACTGGCGCAATCCCCATGAGTGCGGGGTCAACGCCGACACTGGCAAAAGCGCGAATACGGGCCAGTACCGGTAAATTCAACGCCTGCGCTTTGGACTCGCTCATCATCATCACGGCGGCAGCACCATCGTTTATCGATGACGCATTACCCGCCGTTACCGAACCGAGCCTGTCAAAAGTGGGGTCCAGACGCGCCAACCCTTCGGCGCTGGCATCGGTGCGCGGTTGCTCATCGGTATCCACCACAAAGGATTGCCCATTACGCTGGGTCACCACCGGCACGATTTCATCTTTAAAACGTCCTGCATCAATCGCCATACGCGCTTTGTGCTGAGAACTCAGCGCGTAGGCGTCCTGTAATTCGCGGCTGATACCATATTCCCGTGCCAGATTTTCAGCGGTAACGCCCATATGATAGTCGTTGAAAGCATCCCACAGTCCATCATGAACCAGGCTGTCGACAAGTTGACTGTTACCCAGTTGCGCGCCAGTGCGGCTGTCGGTGAGGACGTGCGGTGCGCGACTCATGTTTTCTTGCCCGCCGGCTATCACGATATCAGCTTCACCACACTGGATAGCCTGAGTCGCCAGGTGCAGCGCTTTCAAACCTGAACCACACACATCATTAATGGTAATAGCGGAAACGGTATTGGGTAATCCACCATTGATAGCAGACTGGCGCGCCGGGTTCTGTCCGGCCCCCGCAGTGAGGACCTGACCAAGGATCACCTCATCAACGGCGTGAACATCCACGCCAGTGCGTTCCAGTAATGCCCTGACCACCATGCTGCCGAGTTCAACGGCAGAGTGGCGCGCCAGCGTTCCCTGGAAGCAGCCAATCGGTGTCCTTAACGCCCCCACTATCACAACCTCTTTCATCACCACCTCAGCGCAAAATAACATCGCAATAGTAGATGATTGTTAAAGATAGTTATCGTAGTTGTTTAAAAATGGTGATTTTTATCACAAAGGAAATAGGTATCATTTATTCGTCATCGCGACGCCACTTTGCTGCAAATGGTCACGTAACCAGCTTCCCGCTACCCCCGGAGGGGATTTCTTATTCCATAACAGATCGATTGAGATAGCTTTTGGCCAACCCGGTATCTTCAACTGAACCAGTGGTTTTTCTGCCGCAAACTCTTCCACCAGCGCGCAAGGTAGTGCGCACCAGCCAAATCCCTGTACCGCCATACTCAGCAACAACAGATAGTTGGGAGCAGACCAGACAGGACCACGTGCGACGTTGGTCCCGCTTTCCAGATAAGTATTCAGACGCAGTTCGCGCCAGGTGTGGAGCTGCTCCCATTGCAGATTTTTTTGCGTCGCCAGTGGATGCGGGGCCGCAACGTACAGTCCCATCCAGGTTTGCATCGGCAAACGCGTGACGCCCATATCTGTCGGATAATTTTCTCGCGCTTCGATCAGCCCAACCTGCGCGCGTCCTTTTTGCAGCAGATCGATCACATCGTCATCTTCACCAATCAGACATTCAAATTCTGTGTGGGGGAACTTGCGGTCAAACTGCACCATTAATTCTTCCAGCACATCCGGATGCAGCGTGTCCGAAAGCACAAAGGTCAGACGCGCTTCGGTATCACCCGACAGCGAAATCGCCGCTTCATCCAGACGCTCGCTGGCTGACAAAATCGCCTGTACGTAGCCAAGCACCCGCTTGCCTTGTTCGGTAAGCGTTGGCTGACGTGACGAACGGTCAAACAACGCAAAGCCAAGATCGGCCTCCAGATGTGCAATCGCCGTGCTGATGGTGGACTGGCTTTTACGTAGCCGCCGGGCCGCCGCAGAAAATGAACCGCAGGACACCGTCTCAACAAATGCCGTTAATGCTTCAGGGGAGTAACGCATGAACTATCTACTTTATCGATGGATACTATCTTTTAGATATCACATAAAACGATAAAATTGCCACCATTCCGTTATCCGGGCATCAAAGAAGGTTTGTAGGTTATGCAACACGATACTGTCCAACGCCGCTCGTTAGTGGAGCGCATTTTTCATGCTGTCTGTTTTGAGGGCATTGCTACCGCGATTCTTGCACCAACCACCGCATGGTTGATGCAGCGCTCGGTACTGGAAATGGGCGGGCTGACCATTCTGCTGGCAACAACAGCAATGATCTGGAATATCATTTATAACGCCCTGTTTGACCGCTTTTGGCCGTCGCATCAGGTCAAACGTACGGCGAAAGTCCGCGCATTTCACGCCTTAGGCTTCGAGAGTGGTTTTATCGTCATCGGGGTCAGCATCGTGGCGTATGTACTGAACGTTAGCCTGCTTCAGGCATTCACGCTGGAAATAGGTTTCTTCCTGTTCTTCCTGCCATACACCATGTTCTATAACTGGGCTTATGACACATTACGCGAGCGCGTAATGAAGCGTCGTCAGCAGCGCGTTACTGCCTGATAATTCAAAGAATAGTCGGAATTTTCTCAATTCCGGCTATTCATCCATTCACCAGCCCACTTGTTCACACCTCCCCCAGCCCCTCTCATTTGTGGTAAATTGCGCTTCTTTTTGTTTATTTTATAGTTGATACGTTCAAATAATGTCGAAATTTTGGTCAAAAGAAGAGACTCTCTGGAGCTTCGCACTATATGGGACTGCCGTCGGCGCAGGAACCCTCTTCCTCCCCATACAGCTGGGTTCTGCAGGCGCGGTGGTACTTTTTATCACCGCACTCGTCGCCTGGCCTTTAACCTACTGGCCACACAAGGCGCTGTGCCAGTTTATCCTGTCATCAAAAACCTCTGCAGGTGAAGGGATCACCGGTGCAGTCACCCACTACTATGGCAAGAAGATAGGCAGCCTGATCACGACGCTTTATTTTATCGCCTTCTTTGTGGTGGTGCTGATCTACGCTGTCGCGATCACCAATTCACTCACCGAACAGTTGGCAAAACATATCACGATTGATCTACGCGTTCGTATGCTGGTAAGTCTCGGCGTGGTGCTGGTCCTGAATTTAATTTTCCTGATGGGTCGCCAGGCCACCATCCGGGTGATGGGCTTTCTGGTATTCCCACTGATCGCGTACTTTCTGTTTCTCTCGCTGTACCTGACCGGAAGCTGGCAGCCGACGCTTCTCACCGGCCAGATGTCTTTCGATCAGCACACGCTGCATCAGGTATGGATCTCGATCCCCGTGATGGTTTTCGCTTTTAGCCATACGCCCATTATCTCCACGTTTGCCATCGACAGACGCGAGAAATACGGCGAGCAGGCCATGGGTAAATGCAAAAAAATCATGAAGGTCGCCTACGTCATCATCTGCCTGAGCGTACTGTTTTTCGTCTTTAGCTGTCTGCTTTCTATCCCGGCAAACTACATTGAAGATGCCAAACATGAGGGTGTAACCATCCTTTCGGCGCTGTCGATGATGCCCAACGCACCGGCATGGTTGTCGATTTCCGGGATTATCGTTGCCGTGGTGGCGATGTCAAAATCGTTCCTCGGCACCTACTTTGGCGTGATTGAAGGGGCGACAGAAGTCGTAAAAACGTCGCTGCATCAGGTAGGCGTGAAGAAAAGCCGGGCCTTTAACCGCGCCCTGTCCATTATGTTGGTTTCGGCCATCACGTTTATCATCTGCTGCATTAACCCTAATGCCATTTCAATGATTTACGCGATCAGTGGCCCGCTCATTGCCATGATTTTGTTTATCATGCCGACTTTATCGACCTATCTGATCCCGGCGCTGAAGCCGTATCGTTCAGTGGGGAACCTGATCACCCTGATTGTCGGTCTGTTGTGCGTATCGGTGATGTTTTTTGGCTAAATGACGTTATCAACGGCTCATTCATCATTGCGTGGATGAGCCGCACCCCGCCTTACTTGATGTAAGAATCCAATACCTTCAGGACCACATCCAAATCCTCTTCACGCTTTATTTCATCGCCCTGATGCACAATATGCTCGGTCAGATGGCCTTTAATCACCTCACGCATTAATCCGTTTACCGCACCGCGGATCGCCGCAATTTGCTGTAACACAGCCGCGCATTCATGCGGTTCATCAAGCATAGTTTTCAACGCCACTACCTGGCCCTGAATCTTACTGGCACGGGCTTTGAGCTTCTGTTTGTCGCGGATCGTATGTGACATAGCATTACCTTAATTAACGTAAATCCGTAGCGACAATACCATCGACGTTCTACTGGGGGGTAGTATTTGATACTGGGGGGGAGTAGAATCAAGCGAAATTAGACAACTAAGAATCATTCTCATGGGTGAATTTTCTACGCTTCTTCAGCAAGGCAACGCCTGGTTCTTCATTCCCAGTGCAATTTTATTGGGGGTGTTACACGGCCTGGAACCGGGACATTCAAAGACAATGATGGCGGCGTTTATTATCGCCATAAAGGGGACTATCAAGCAGGCAGTGATGCTGGGGCTGGCGGCTACCCTGTCGCATACGGCCATAGTATGGTTGATTGCACTCGGCGGAATGTATATCAGCAAAGCGTTCACGGCCCAGGCCGTTGAACCCTGGCTACAATTTGTCTCTGCGATCATTATTTTGGGCACTGCATTCTGGATGTTCTGGCGGACCTGGCAAGGCGAGCAGAACTGGCTGACTCAAACACATCACGACCATCATCATGATCACGACCATGACCATGACCACGCTCATCACCATCATCACGAACATGACCACGATCACGATCACCACCATCATCACGAACATGGCCACGATCATAACCATGCCGCGTTGGCAGGGCTGAGCGAGGGTTCGAAAGAGTATCAGGACGCGCACGAACGCGCGCATGCCAACGATATCCAGCGCCGTTTTCAGGGTAAAGAGGTGACCAACGGGCAAATTTTACTGTTTGGTCTGACCGGTGGCCTGATCCCGTGTCCTGCGGCTATTACCGTCTTACTGATTTGTATCCAGCTCAAAGCCTTTACGCTGGGGGCAACGATGGTGCTGTGCTTTAGCCTCGGACTGGCGATAACGCTGGTAACGGTAGGGGTTGGCGCGGCTATCAGCGTACAACAGGCGGCGAAGCGCTGGAGCGGATTTAACACACTGGCGCGTAAAGCGCCCTATTTTTCCAGCGCACTCATCGGCATGGTCGGACTCTACATGGGGATTCACGGCTATCTGGGGATCGTCGGTTAACAGCCAACAGAGGGAAACGCGCAGCAACCTGTGCCGCTGCGCGTGTAGCAGGACTAGCTTGCGACGCTTCCCCACACTAACTGCCCTTTGTGGAAGGTCGCGGTACGAGGGGAAATCCTCGCAACCGCTTCCGCAGAGCAGGACGCATCGACCAGCACAAAACTTGCATCATCCTGTGCTTTCGGCCACACACGTTCGCCTTTATCGTTCAGCGGCAGTACATCACCTGTGGCGAGGAATAGCGCGCGCGACAGGTTGAGTTCGTTCGGGCGAATATACAGCTGAGCATACAGATTGGCTTTCTCCAGCATATCCCCCTGCCCATACGGCGACCAGTGGTCAATCACGCTGTCGGTGCCGGTAATCACCTCCACGCCTTTATCACGCAGCTGTTTCAGCGGCATGTGCAAGGTGCCGATAGGTACCGTCGAGGCAATGGTAATCTGCTGCGCCGCCATACGGGTTGCCAACGCATCAACCTGCTGTTCGTTCAGCGTTGCCAATGCGAAAGCATGGCTGATGGTCAGTTTGCCCTTCAGCTGTGGCGTTTTCTCCACCGTCTCCACCATGTAATTTACCGCCGCCACACCTGCCGGGCTGGTTTCATGCAAATGGATATCCACACCTTTATTGTAATCGAGCGCAATCTGGAACATGGTGTCGAGGGATTTTTCCATGGCCCCATCAACGCTGGTCGGGTCCAGACCGCCCACGTACTGTGCCCCCGCCTGCATTGCTTCACGCATCAGCGGTTCAGACTTCGATAACAGCAGACCATGCTGGGGAAACGCCACGATTTCACAAGCGAAACCGGGCTGACGACGCGCCAGTACCGCCTGCAAGTTCTCCAGATTTTTCAACCCAGAAACTGGCTCAATATTACAGTGGCTGCGGGCAATCGATGTCCCTTTTGATTGCAGTAGATCGATAAGCTTTTCCGCTCGCTCCTGAGTATAAGGCTGCAGTTCAGGTAGCAGCTTTTGTTCCAGGCGGATCATATCCTGAATGGTGGTGCCCGCCGGACGGTTCAATGAGCGCCACGGGCCACCGTAAAAGGTTTTATCCAGATGAATGTGCATATCGCGCATCGCGGGTAGCATGAGCTTTCCGCCCGCATCGTAATGCGGCAGAGCCGCATCCGAATGCTGCTTATTCTCGTGCAGCGCAACAATCTTCCCGTCCTGAATTTCAACGGTTTGCAGTGCAGTACGGGTATGTACCACCACGGCATTTTCGTAATCAAATCCCGCTTCCAGCAGAACGTTATCAAGGTAGTAGTGTTTATCGTTAATCGTCATGGTGTTCTTCGCCCCGTAGGCTGTCCCGACAGGATTAGCAGCATACGCGACTGGTGCTACTGCGCCAAACAGCGCAGCAGCAGTGACCATTTTTCCGCTCTGACTTAAAAATTCGCGGCGGCTGTTACTTTCCTTCATTCGCATCTCCTCTCAGGAATGGACAATGTGGGTACCCGTTTCACCGCGCAGTGCGGCAGGCAGGCATTCCGGCGTGGTGATGATCACCCGCTTACCGCCACGAGCCAGGAACGTCAGGCTGGCGATAATTTTGGGTAGCATGCTGCCTGGCGGGAAGTGACCTTCCTGCATGTAACGGGTCATTGCCGCGATATCCACTGTGTCCAGCGCCTGCTGGTTGGGATTGCCAAAGTGAATACACACTTTCTCTACGCCAGTGGTGATCACCAGAATGTCGGCGCGGATCTCCTGCGCCAGCAGCGCAGTAGAGAGATCTTTATCAATCACTGCGTCCACGCTGTGATAATCCCCTTGCTCACTACGGACTACCGGGATCCCGCCGCCGCCTGCGCCAATCACCACAAAACCTTGCTGAGTCAGCGTTTTGATAGCCTCTGCTTCAACAATACGTTTGGGTTCAGGGGAAGCCACAACCCGCCGGTAACCGCGCCCGGAATCCTCTACAAACCGCCAACCCGGATTAACCCGCAGCAGCTCGTCACGCTGAGCTTCACTGAAGAATGCGCCGATAGGCTTGGTTGGATTCGCAAACCCAGGATCGTTCTTGTCGACTTCTACCTGCGTAACCACCGTCACCGCTTTCTGCTCACCGCGTCGCGCCAGACGGTTATTCAGCGCCTGTTGGATCAGGTAGCCAATACCGCCCTGAGTATCAGCGACGCAGTTTGCCAGCGGAGTGAGCGGCAAGCCTTCGCGTTCGTGCGCGATTTCAGCACGCCGTAGATCCAGCCCCACCTGCGGCCCGTTACCGTGTGTCAGCACAATGTTGTAGTCCGATGCCAACATCTCCAGCACCGTGTCCGCCACCGCTTTCACCGCTTCAGCCTGGTGCTCAATAGACTGGCTGGCGTTATCTTTGATAATGCTGTTGCCGCCAATGGCAACGACCACAAGTTCTTTCATCGTATTTTCTTCCGCTTGCAGGCGATTCAGGTTGTTTTCGTCGGTTCCTGCTCAGGCGCAGTAGCCGCTTCACGACTGTCGAGAATATGTTTGACGACGAACATGCCGCTCATCATCAGGTAGGCCACAACAAACATCATCGAGCTGCCTTCGGCAAAACCCACTGCCGGGGAGTGAATCACACCAAACAGCGACAGCAGTGCACCGAAGGCGGCGGCAATCGCCCCACGTAACGGCTTGTTCATAATGGCGAAGATAGCGACACAGCCCCACAGCATACTGGCCAGCGGCGCACCGCTTCCCAGATGCACCAGCCCGTCGTAGTACACGCCTTTACTGTGCAGCAGGTCACTGCCCAGTTTCCCCGCAGAGGTTCCGGCGGCCCCCATTACGCTGTTAACGATGGTCAACGCCCAGTTGGCAATCCACGGGAACAGACAAATGAAGATGACGGGAACCTCGACTTTGGGGGTTTCTCGTACCACCTGGTTGGCGGTTACCACGCCGATAAACACCAGAATCGGCACTATCGCAGTCATCGGAATAATGGCGAGCATAAACGCGCCCAGCCCAAACAGCGGTACCAGGAACATGGTGATACCAGATGCCAGGGTATAACCGATGCTGGCACCCATTGCTTTCCAGCCCGCGTGCCCAACATACACAGTCACCGGGAACGGGTTACCCAACATGCAGCCAAGCATGGAGGCAAAACCGTTCGCCATCATAACTTTACGGGTGTTGTACTCATCGCCCGCGGCGTGCGCACTTTCAATGTTCTCGAGGTCAAAAATATAGTTCGCCAGACCCAGCGGAACTGCAGAAGCCAGATACGGCAGCGCATGCGGTAATCCTTGCAGGAAGCTGTCGACATGGATTTCTGGCGGGTTAAAGCCAAAAGACGACATCGAGGCTTTAATCGCTTCCGGGCTTTGCAGACCGGAGATCCATGCCAGGGCCGTACCGGCAATCAGCAGCAGCAAACCGGTCGGAATGCGGGCAAAAATCGGTTTCTTACCGAACCAGTTGATGAAAATCAGCAACAGGACGATGAAAGAAACGGTTGGCGCTTCAAACGCCTGCAGCATGGGGTTCATCGCCAACAGCAGCAGACCCAGACCGGATAAACAGGAGAGCAGTACCGTACGCGGGATCATCTTGCGGATGGTCTCGCCCAGGAAGGAGCCGCCCACCAGGATCAACGCTTCCACAAAGCACCATACCAGTGCTATCTGGATGGCGAAGTTAGCATCTTTGGTTTGCTGATAAACCGGCATCAGCACCAGGAACGTCACGGTAAAGATTGACGGTGCGCTGGGACCGGACGGCAACGCCGTTACATCATTACGGCCGGTGTGTTTTGCCATCTGCAAACCAAACCATGCGTAGCAGATACTGGCCACCAGCACCGCCAGACCAAAGGCGGGCGCAATGCGGCCGTAAACTATTTCAGTCGGGATGCCGACAACAAAAATGAGCAGCCCCATCATTGTCAGCAGGTTAGTCAGGTTGTTGGTCATTAGCCCGAAGTAAGCCGCCCAGTCACCACGTTTCCATTCTAGTTTTATGCTGTTCATGGAATATCCTTTACAGGTTAAGCATCGTTTGCGATCACGGAGATCGCCCAGCCCTGCAGGTAAGCAACGTTTTTCGCTTCGCTACCGTGGGGCTAACGGTGTTAGCCCCGGTTATTGTTATGAGCAGTAGCGGTCACGCCAGTTGAGGATCGCCTTTTCAAAACAGGCGAACGGCGGGTGTACAATTCCGGCACCGATCATGCCGATCCCGGCATCTTTGTGCGCAATCGCAGTATTGATCACCGGCAGAATACCGGTACTACCTACGCGCGTAATATCGATAGCCGTTGGTACCCCCATAAAACCGAGCAACGGAATGGTGACGTTCGGGTTTTCACCCAACGTGATTTCACGCATCTGGCGAGAGAAGTCGACGGCTTCTTCAACCGTACCGCCCACCAGCGCCACGATGGCCGGTGCCGTCGCCATCGCGAAACCACCAATCCCGTAGGTTTCGGTAATCGCGCTATCGCCGATATCGCGCCCGGAATCTTCCGGCTTATAGCCCGCAAACATCGGACCAATCACCTGCTGCGCCGGACCGGTAAACCATTGACCCGGTAAACCACTGATGCGCAAACCGAACTCAACACCGTTACGCGCCATCGTCGTCACCACGGTGCTGTATTCGATACCGTGTGCAGCGTCCATCGCCGCTTTACACATCGCCATCCAGGTCGGGCCGGAGAAGTAATCGCTGCTGAGGACAAACTCGAACACTTCCCGCTGTTGCTCAACCGGATAGCCGGTCTGAATGATCCACGGCGTCAGCGCCTGAATCAGCAGTGCGGTACCGGCATTGTTGCGGTTATGACATTCATCCCCCATGTGCAGCGCCTGCGCCAACATCAGACGCAGATCGATTTCACCCGCCAGCTTCATGGCATCACGCAGCATTGGGCCCATCACATCGCGCATCCAGTTCAGACGATCGATAACGCTCTGATCGTTCGCCCCCATACGCAGGATCTTCGCCATCTGCTCGCTCATATTGGTATATGCGCGGTTGCCGTAGGTTTTGTTCTCAACGATGTGCATGAACATTGAGGCAGAGGTGACGCCCGCCATCGATCCCACACAGTCATGTTCGTGGCATGGGGAGAAGATAATTTCTCCAGAAGCCGCCAGTTCGGCGGCTTCATCCAGATCTTTTGCCAGCCCTTCAAATACCAGCGCCCCGGTGACCGCCCCTTTCATCGCACCGCACATTTTTTCCCAACGGATTGGCGGCCCGGCGTGCAGGATGGTGTTACGGGTCATGCCCGGCACCACGTTAATGGCCTGGTCATACCCCACCAGCACCGGATGTGACTGGATAATGCGTTCCAGCGCCAGCTGATTAGCGGCAGCAATTTTGTCTGCCAGCGGAGAATCGGCAATCTGATCCAGCGCCGCGACCACCTGCATGTTGCCCTGCCCTGGCGGAGTCCAGTCGAGTTGGGTCACAGGTACGTTCTGCTTTTTCAGGTCATCGCTGAACATCGCGATGCCAACGTTAATCACATTCAGCGGCTGGTTAAACAGTGTCTGGCTCATCAGGCTTCCTCCCCTTTACAGATAAATTCACGCGCCAGCAATCCGGTGTTGGTGCTACTGCTCGCCCAGATAACCCCGGCATCGGTCAGCATCTGGCACTGTTTTTCCAGTGACGGTGTATCCTGATCGGTTCCCAGCACATAGCCGAGAATTTCAAGCGGACGCCCCTCTGCCGCGGCGATCGCTTTGGCTTCAACGATCGCCTCGAGCATTACGCCAACCGGATCTTCGTGCGATCCAAAGCCGAGGACGAAATCCATCACGATCACGCCAACTTCAGGATCGCGCGCTTCCTGCAACAGGCGACTAATACGGTTGGTTGGATCGATCATCGGATGCGGTTTACCGTTGGTGAAATCATCATCACCGAAATCGAGGAAGGTATGTGCGATACTGCGGTTGAGATCCTGTAGACGGAATGCCGGGTCCGGATGAATGTTGCTGTATACTTCGGCATGTTTTTCCATTGCGGCAAACATCGCTTCATCGCACAGCGTGCCGCCACAGAACAGCCCACGAATGTACTTTTGCTGTGGCGTCAGACAGGCGCGGACCTCTTCAATCAGCGGCCAGTTCAGCGGATGCAGGTCCAGAGTCTCCTTTTTCACACCCGTCAGCAGTACCGCTTTCAGCGCAGCTTCTTTTGTGCCACGTGCGAACTGCAGCCCCGCTTCATCCGCAGGAGCGGCATCACGTCCGAGGAAACAGACCACGACCGGTTTGCGGCAGGCACGTGCGCGTTCCAGTACCTTGCGGGCCACCGCAGGCGCAGGCGGTTTGGAGATCAGTGCAATGATTTCGGTTTGCGGATCGGCTTCCAACATGCCCATCGCGTCAAGCATCATCAGACCACCAATTTTCTCGCTTAGATCGCGTCCACCCGTGCCGATCAGTTGGGAAATACCGCCGCCAAACTCATGAATACGCACGCTCAGTTCCTGGCTACCGGTACCGGATGCCCCCACAATGCCAATGTTGCCGCGACGTACCGCATTACCAAAACACAGCGCCGCGCCGTTAATAATGGCGGTCCCGCAGTCTGGCCCCATCATCAACAGCCCTTTTTCGTGTGCCAGCTGCTTAAGTGCCAGTTCGTCCTCAAGAGAAACGTTGTCTGAGAACAGCATCACATTGAGGTTATTTTGCAGTGCCTGACGTGCCTCACGTGCGGCAAACAGACCGTTAACCGAGATAACCGCCAGGTTGCTGTCAGGTACGTGTTTTTTAGCACTGGCGAGCGTGGCGTAGCGCGCTTCATGCTGACCGCCCTGCTCTTTATGCGTGAACAGATCCTCAATCGCCACCAGCGTCTGCTCGTTCGCCGCTTCACTCGCGCCTTTAATGACAATCATCAGATCGCCACTCTTCGCGTCTTCCAGCTCAGGCGTAAGCAAGCCAAGATTCTTCAGCACGCCCTTGTTCATTTCTGTCGCCATTGCCACGAACGCCTGCTCCACACCATCGAGCTTATTTGCGCGTGTTGAAATAGACATCAGTGAGACAGAATCAAAATACGTATTCTTTTTAACAACTATCCTGATCGACATAATTCCCTCCGGACCTGTGGCTCAGGGCGCAGGCATCCGCCATGCCGTATAGCATGTCGCAGCCAGAACTTGAGCCGATATTTTTAATATCAGTTATATATTGCGTAGAAACGTGTTGTTGCTCATTAATAATATGGTTCAGCAGTCGTGCGACACTTTCCCGATAGCGCTGATGAAAAGCCTCCTCCAGCGTAATTTTACTGAGTAATGTCGTATTATTTCCGTCACGCTGTAAGGCGGCTGAAAACTCTCTCCGATATTTTTCCAGCGGGTGCCCTGGAATAAATAAGATGGTACTTAGACCCACTAAATAATCATCGGATGATGGCGTCAGCCCAATACCCAGACCAATTAAACGGCTGACGGCAGCAGAGATATTTGCTCCTGTTTTCAGCGCCGTCATTAATGTCTGGCGACGCTGTAGTAGTTCACGGGTGATTTCCTGATAAAACGGGTTGTCACCCTGGTACAGAAATAAGGTGTCGTCGTTTTTAAGCTGTTGGCGGATATCCTCTTCCCAGCGCTGCCACCGAATAACTGAGAACGCGGTTGCATCTGGCGTCCACTGTGGCATTCGCCACGGCAGGCACCCGGAAGTCTCTATCCACTTATCCTTACCAACGACAATCCCTGATTCGGTAAAACTGACCGGCTCACCGGGATGAAACAGGTCTTCACAATGCGTCAGCGCCAGCCGACAGCTATTGGGCGCGTTATCACAGCCTTCACTCAGTAACGTCAATAATCGCTGCTGCTCGGGTATGAACAGATTCACCGCGCGGGAAAATACCTGTTCTACTCGCCCGGTTCCCCGGAATGAAAGAAACGCGCCGTCTGCGGTTAGCGCCCGAACGCATCGCCGTGATGGCGTGGCGATAGCGGCGCTCCTCTGTCAGGCTCCGGCGGCAATCAGCAGCTCGGCAATTTCGTGATACCCCTTTTCCCTCGCCAGCTCTAGCGGGGTTTTACCGTATTTATCCGTCATGTGCGGGTTCGCGCCATGGTCGAGCAGCAGCTTGACGATTTCCTGCTGCTTCGCACCACCGTCATTAAGTACGATAGCTTCCAGCAGCGGCGTCCAGCCAACGAAATTAGTGTGGTTGACGTTAATATCGGTACGCAGCAGCAGCTCGCGCACGATCTCAACATGACCTTTCTCACTGGCAGGCGTAATGCCGACACCGCCAAAACGACTCAGGCGCTCAAGATCCGGGTTAGCCGGTAATACCGTGCGCAGCAGTGTTAAATCATTTGTCAGGCAGCTAATCAGAAATGGATTAAAACAGGTTTGATCTTGTTTATTAATATCAGCACCGGCAGCAATCAATAAAGAAACGCAGTCATAATGTTTATTCAGGCTGGCAATAATAATGGCAGTACGGCCCTGGCGGTTGGTGGCATTAATATCCACATTTTTTTCCAGACAGGATTTTAATCCTTCGGCGTTACCCTGTTCTGCCGCCAGCAGAAATTCAGTAATAAGTTCTTTCTCTGACATAATCACTCTCCTGCAGTTTTTTAGACTCTTCATATTTCCGATAACCTGAGAATAGCAACAGAGTTTAGAGAATAACATCCGCTTAAATTTCATTCATCGTAAGCGTGTCGATTGTTGAATCAAATTTAACAATGAGAGTAAAACGTGCTGTAGTGCAATCTTTCCCTTATGACTGAAGCCGTTTTAGCGGCGAATCAGAGCCTGGGGAAATCAGGCGGTATGCAGCACGAATAGCGGGTCGCAACTAAAATACAGAAGTGTGATTGCCTTCAAATCAAATGTAACTCTAGTGTTAAATTCTGTTCAAAACTGATTGCTCTCGATAAGGATTACAAATACATTCAACAATCATCGTATCGTGGACATCGCCGCATGGCCTGAGGGGAGAACGGATGAATTCAATTTTTACCGAGGAAAACCTGCTGGCCTTTACGATGGCAGCACGCTATAGCAGTTTCAGCAAGGCCGCTGAGGAGCTTGGCTTAACAACGTCGGCCATCAGCTACACCATCAAACGCATGGAGATGGGACTCGATGTGGTGCTGTTTACCCGCAGTACCCGCAGCATTGAGCTCACTGAGTCCGGTCGCTACTTCTTTCGCAAAGCAACCGACCTGCTGAATGACTTCCACGCTATCAAGCGCAGCATCGATACCATCGCCCAGGGGATTGAAGCCAGGGTGCGCATTTGCATTAACCAGCTGTTGTATACCCCACAGCACACTGCCCGGCTGTTACAGGTGCTCAAAAAGCAGTTTCCGACCTGCCAGATAACCGTGACCACCGAGGTCTATAACGGCGTCTGGGACTCGATCATCAATAACCTGGCCAATATCGCTATTGGCGCGCCCGATACCCTGCTGGACGGCGGTGGGATTGATTACACCGAAATCGGCGCGATCCGCTGGTCGTTTGCTATCGCACCGGATCACCCACTGGCGTTTATGCCTGAGCCAATTTCAGAAAGTCAGTTGCGTCTGTACCCAAACATTATGGTGGAGGACACCGCGCACACCATCAACAAGAAGGTCGGCTGGTTGCTGCACGGGCAGGAGTCGATTCTGGTTCCTGATTTTAATACCAAGTGTCAGTGCCAGATTCTGGGTGAAGGCATCGGTTTTTTACCGGACTATATGGTACGCGAAGCGATGGAAAAGTCGCTGCTGGTCACGCGACAGATCCATAACCCTCGTCAGGATTCACGCATGCTGTTGGCAACCCAGCACGCGGCAACCGGTCGCGTAACGCAGTGGATTAAAAAAGAGTTTGGCCCACAAGGAGTACTGACGGGGATATATCAGGATCTGCTGCATCGGCAGTGATGTGCCGGATAAGACTATCCGGCGGAAATCAGTCTTCAGGCGCGAATATCGTCGTACTCGCGCGTTTTATCAAACTCATGTTTGGCAAACGGACACAGCGGGATCACTTTGCGGTTTTCGGCGCGCATTTTCTCCACCACCTTCGCCACCAGCCGTTTACCCACGCCCTGACCTTTCAGACTGGGGTCAACATCGGTATGCTCAATGATGCTCAGATGCTCGCCTGTCGGCACAAAAACAATCTCGGCGACCTGCTTGCCTTCAGCATCGTTGACATAAAACTTGTTATGGCCTGCAAGAATTTCCATGGTTCCCTCACTTATTTCTGGCGATACTTCAGCGCACCACTCGGACAGGTATCAATAACCCTGATAACCGTCGCAACATCGACTTCATCCGGGATGATCCACGGTTTACGCTTCAGGTTGAAAAGTTTTGCGCTTCCCCGAACGCAATTGCCCGAATGTTGGCACATCCCCGTGTTGAAATAGACATCGATCTTCTCGCCGGTATAGGCCCGGTAACCTGCATCCAGTAGTTCCTTATCCACGACATTGCCTCGCATTTTTTTATTGTCTGGGTCTAATCATAGACCCATGCGAGGCTGAAGGAAGCGGCTGAAAGCAGAAATATCACTCGGCCCTTGTGTGCAACGACGGCTGCGGCTCCATCGGCAAATACTCCAGCATCGCCGGTGTTGGCGGCGGCAGGCGATTATCGGCAATATCTCTGTCCACATCGATATGGCTGATCTCGCCATTCTCATGATGGTGAACCGTCAGCACCCTCGCTTTGTTCAGTTCTGTAACCAACTCGCGGGTAATGCGTAAACTTTCGGCCAGCTCATGGTCTTCCAGACCCGGCCTGCGACTGCGTCGCTCCACCCGGAAACGATACTGGTTGTACTTCGCCCAGCCTATTAGCACCAGCCCGTTGACCAGCGCGATAAGAATGTAAAACGTCACCGTATCGAGGGTCGTGAAAAAGGGACGAACTCCCATATACGGTGAATGCGCCAGTGCGACGATCAGCCCTTTATAAATCAGGTATAAGAACCCAACCCAGGCAATAAGCGTCAACACGACGTCGATGAGGCGCGGCAGCAGACGCCGTTCGGTAAAAATCAGCGGTTGGTTCATGATTCAATCCTCCCGATACCGCGGTCAGGACTGACCCAGCGCGCCCTGCCGCGTTTGCGTTTGAGCATCACTTTGGGGAACGCCACCAGCGTGGTGAACAGACTCAGCATCCAGTACACCACCGGGAACCAGATGATCCAGAACAACGAGGCCCCAATCCCTTTTTCATAGCGCCGTTCAATCATCAGACTCACCGCGAACTGCAACAGGCAGACCACGCCGAGGATAAGTCCAGTGAAGGCTGGCGGGAACAGATGCTGAACATACAGCGTGTCTGGCATCGGGAATAGCAGCCCTAACAGGAACAGCACGATACTAACCGCATAAGCAAATGCCCAGGCGGTAGAGAAACAGAACTCAAGGAACAGTGGCCACATACGGCGGAATTCCCACGACCACAGGCGGCGCATGTTAACGATAAACACCTCCGCACCACCTTGTGCCCAGCGCAGGCGCTGCTTCCACAGTCCTTTCAATGTTTCAGGCATCAGGATCCAGCACAGTGCGCGTGGCTCAAAGAATACCGACCAGTGGCGCAATTGCAGCTTCCAACTGATGTCGATATCTTCGGTGATCATGTCCGGGCTCCAGTAACCAACTTCAGCCAACGCCCGGCGACGAAACGCGGCAACGACACCTGAAACAGTAAATATCTGCCCGTAGACTCGCTGGGTACGCTTGATTAAGCCGATAATCGACGAGAACTCGCCGACCTGTACGCGGCCAATTAACGTCGAGCGGGTACGAATACGCGGGTTACCGGTCACCGCACCAACGCGCGGGAACTGGATAAGCGGAGCCACGATATAGGCGACCGCATCACGATCCAGTAACGCATCCCCATCGATGCAGACCAGGTAATCACTGCGCGCTGCTGCTGCACCGGTCTTAAGCGCCAGGGCTTTCCCCTGGTTTTCCGCTAAGTGAATCACTCGCAGGCTTGGGTACTCTGTTGCCAGCTGTTCCAGTACATCGTGCGTGTCATCTGTCGAACCATCATTGATGGCAATAACTTCAATATTCTTATATCGCTGAGCCAGTGCAGCCTCGATCGTCTCACGCGCATTGATCCCTTCGTTAAAACACGGGATCAAAATCGAGACCAGCGGATTTCCCTCCAAAGTAGGCGGTGGCGTTTCATCTCCCCATTTCCAGTGACGCTCACGGTAAAACCAGAAATAGACCCCGCCGCTTATCCACAATGCAGACATGAACAAGGGCCAGAAGAAGACAAAGTTCAACATCACTTCACCCGTGAAGACGACAGCCACGCCAAACGGCAGGCTGAACATCAGGCAAAGTATCAGGAAAGCAATTATGCGATCGGTCATTTTTGCGGGTACCAGTATGAGGAGAACGTCGAACGAATCTCTGACATCTCAGGTTTATCGCTGATGAAATCATCCGGGTAATAGCCGTAGTTGCCTGCGCCGCTTAACTTAAGCTGACGCATCCATTCGGCGAGTTGTTTACCACTGATTTCGGCCTGTTCCCCGGATTTACGCCAGTCGCGTGCCTGCAGTTCAAACACGGTTTTATCCAGCGCGCCGGGCGTCTGTGCAACAGCATTCACCAGTCGATCAAGCCAGGCGTTAGCATCATTGGCCGGGATTTTCTCCATGAATGGCATCGCCATCGGCGCTGTCCAGTCATAGGTATTCAGGAAATCATTCAGGTTTTGCGCAAACCAGGCCTCACTTTCAGGTTCCAGTACCGGCATAGCATAGATATTACGGGCGGTTTGCACCTGCGGACCGCGAATATTGCGTACCGATTGCGTCAACTGCTTAGTGAAGTCGATCAGCATCTTACTTTTCAGGCGAGTCCAGCGCTCAAACGCCTGAGGGTTATTACGGATTTGCTCGATGCTTCCCGGAAGTCCTGCGGCACGGTAGGCGGCTAACGCCTCCGGCGACGCATCTTCAAAATCCGTCAGGAAGGCATCATCATGGAACAAGATACCTTTGAAGCTGGCGTGCTTCGCCAGGTCTTCATAGATCTCGGTAATGCGTTTACGCGCTTCGCTATCCCACGGAGAAAGACGCACATACTGTTCACGATCGATAGCCGTACGTCCGGTTTTTGGATCCCATGCCGTTACACGCGGAATTGAGGCATCCAGATCGAAAGCCAGTACCGGCATCCAGGCGTACACGGTAACCCCAGCACGGGTTTGTAACTGCCAGGAGATATAGTTAAACAGATCGGCGCGCATCGGCAGCCAGCGGTTAGGGAAATAGACCTCGCGAATATTCCCGTCGCCCTGCGGATCGGCATATGCCTGCAGGAAGACATGAGAGATTCGCATGTCATAAACACGCTGAATCAGCTTATCGATGTTTCTCTTCTGCTGGGCGGGATCTTTGTCATAGACGTAATCCAGGTCGACATGCATCACGCGCATCGTCTGCGGTTCACGCACCTGAGCAACCTGGCTGGCAAAACGCTTGAGCGATGGGTTATCAGAAATCAGTACGCGCGGGATATCATCAAGGAATGCCGCATTCGCCAGCCCTTCATTGAGCGTAAACGCCATCTTATAACCTTGCTCTTTGGCCAGGTTTAAAGTCGTCCCGCTGGCGGCACCGTAAGGCCAGACCCAGGCACGTGGCGATTTCCCCGTTACCGCTTTAATTTTATTGGTGATCAAAGAGATATCGGTATTAATACGGCGATAGTATTGCTCGTCCGTTTCGTAAGTGCCGGTTTTCTTATCGTAAAGACGGTTTGCCACAGCAGGTTCTTTACTTCCCTGCGGGTTCGCCTCAGCACCGAAATGCGAGTTCCAGGTATGCGCGCCGATTTCCACCAACGGCGATTTGCCCATTTCCTCGACCATCTTCCAGGTGGCGAATTTATCGCGCGCCGTCATCAGGCCACCAAAATCGACTTTTTTGTCCGCAGGGGCATCCACCCAGCTTCCAACCGGTGCCCAAAGAGCTGGCCAGTTGTAAGCTTTCAGCAGCGGCCAGACGCGGGTATAGAAACTGCTATACCCGTCATCAAAGGTGAGCAGAACTGCTTTTTCCGGCAGCACGATTTTACCGTCATGAGCATCCAGAATTTGCTGGACGCTGATCGGGTTATAACCATTATCACGCAGCCAGGCTATTTGATCGCTCAGCGCGCTGGTACGCACAGAGAGGTAACGCTGATCGGCTGCATCATCCTCTACATCGTGATAGCCGAGAACCAAAAAACTATTTTTCGGCCACGGGTGATCGGCCGTCAGCGGCGTTCTCTCATCAGGAGGAACGTAGCGAGGCGTCGTATTGTGCGCACTGCTGCACGCGGTAATCATCAACCAGCCAGCGATGAGTGCGCTAAGCCATAGGCATCTTTTCAGCATGAACAATCCTTAAAACCTGACATTCAAATCGAAAGCGAGGGAGATATTCCGCTCACGTTTACCGTCGTAGGGGCGTTTATCCCACACCAGCATCACCCCGCCATCTACGACGTTGTTCCATTTAAGCCGTTGACCGTAACCCAACTGGACGATAGCCCCCGCGTCTTCACCTTGTTGCCAGTAGCCGCCCACGCCAGCCACTCCCTGCTGTGTCCACACGGTGTCATAGTGTCGGTAAAGCACCTGCTCCGCGGTCAAGCCGGGTACCACAGAGAAATCACTTTTGGGGTTGTAATACGGCACATTCTCTTTGGTGTTGGTGCTACCGCCGATACCCGGAGTAAAATCCAGCGTGAAACGCGGTGTTGTCCACATACGCTCCTTTCCGCTAAGCCCGTATTCGATACGATCGTTACCATCCGAGAAATGTGAAGCGGCAAACGACAATTGATACTCGCGCCGCTCGTTTTGGTACCAGCGGACATACATATCGCCGCCGTTGGCATATACGCCGCTACGCAGCGCACGCAGTGGCGTATTGCGGGAAAGACGCTCTGCTGACCCACCCACACGCCAGTTATCATTGAAGTCATGCCAGGCTGAAAGACGGCCCCCCAGTTTCTGCCCGTCGCCATAATTACGGCCAGACAGTTCCATTTCGGCCCAGTAATCACGTGAAGTCCATTCAGCACCGGCCGCCAGATCGCGGCTGATGCCTTTTCCTTCTTCAAACTCGCCGGTGGCAAAGTTGAAACCGGTAAACAGTCGCCAGTTGTCATTAATCGGCGGGCTGTAAATCGCAGTATTGATGTTGAAGTCATTCTTACCGCTGACCGGACTATCGGAGGAGATCCCCTGCGTACCGCTGATACGCACTTCCGACATTTTATGCACATCACGGATCCGTGCCAGGCGCAGCGTCGCTTCGTCATCCGGGCTACGGGCGATGACATCATCGGTCAGCTCGTCGGCCTGTTTCCACTCCTGAAGATCCAGCGCCACATAGGCCTGCTGACGCTCCAGCTCCAGGTTGCTGGGCTCGATCACTTCCGCAAGCTTTAGCTCTTTTTCCGCCGCATGTGGCAATCCACGGGCTTCCAAAACGGAGGCATAGGTTATGCGCAGCCCCTGGTTACCAGAACCCGTTCGTGCCAGATGTTCTGAGAGTTTTTCTGCCTCTGGCAGTTCATTGGCAGCAAGATGATATTGCGTCAGCAGCGTCTGCCCGAGCAGCCAGTTATCGTTAGGCTGTGGCGTTGGCGAGCCATAGATACGACGCAGATACGGGCTCTCTTTGATCAAGTCATCGACTTGTTTTTTAGCGGCAGCAAAGTTTTCATTATCAATATGCGCATAGAACAGATCCTGTTGATCTTCAGGACTGAGCGGCGTCACAGGGATAGGTCCGTTCGGATAATAGATGCTCGCCAGCATTGCTTCGGTCTTTTCCGGCTGACGTTCGCTGAGCCACGCCGAAGCCACCCAACGTTTGGCATAGTTGGGCACTTCACCGTCCGCGGAGAGAGATTCGTATTCCTGAATCACGTCGGCAGTACGCTTACGCACCAGCAGGGCGCCCATGCGATCAATTCTCGCCCGGCGCACATCGCCCTGGGCTGCGGGATCATCTTTCCAGGCTGCCAGCAACTGGTCATAGCGGGCAAGCGCTTTATCCGCCACGAGAAAACGCTCATCTTCATTTCGTGCAGAGGTATAAGAAGCGCGCACCTTTTCGGCTGCAGCATCAAGCGCCAGACGCCGCTTAACGGGGTCAGATGTCGGAACCTCTTCCGTCAGTTCCAACGCAGGTTCAGCGACACGGTTGGCTGACAGCGCTGACAACAGCGTGGATTTCGCATTTTTGTTACCCGGATCGACTTCATCCGCCTGGCTGGCGACTAACAGCGCATCCCAGTTTTTCCCCTGTGAATGATACACATAGGCAAGCAGTGCATCAGAGTCAGCCCCCGGATGCGCGCGTGCCCATTTATTTGCTTCAGTCAGGGCCTGCTGATTGTAACGTGCATCCGCCAGCGTCATGATCCAGCCGGTACGTACATCGGCGTTCTCAGGTTCTTCCTGTACAACGCTCTCCCAGAGCGCTAATGATTCATTCCAGCTCTTCTGGTTACGATACGCACGCGCAGCGGCCACTTTACCGCGTGCAGGCACATCCATCTGCCCACGATACCGCTGCCAGATATCAATGGTTGCTTTATCGTTGTTATCAACCCAACCAGATACTTGCAGCCAGTCAGCCACCTGATTTGGCGTTAACGCACTTTTCTTTCCCTGCTCCTCAAGGTAGCGCAATAACGGTGTGCTATTACCACCTCGCGCTTCAATAATCAACGCATCATAATCTGATACTGCTGCAGAGGCTTGCATTGGGAAAAGAACGCTTGCCGTAAATAAACAGGTTACTGACTTAAAGCGTTTAATAAAGTTGGCATGTCGACGCATACTGAACATATCTGCCCTTATATCTTACATCACAGTAAAAATAAGCGTTTTCAATAAGTTATAGTCATTCCCTGACGGTTGCCGACCATGTAAAGTGCACTGCCGCTTATTTCGTAATATGACTAGAAATCATTTAATTCTTTCGTCTTATTGACTCTCTATGACTCATCCACTCGTCGTTGAGAGGCAGGCGAAAGCTCAGGAATTTTATCACTCAGTGTGGGGTCTTGCTATGTTATAAGAAAACTCTTAGGCAAAAAAAGTATTTTAAACCAAATTATCCTAATACTCTTGGGATCGAATACTGGATTTAGATTAAGTTTCCGTGACGAAACCACGTAACGATGATAACTATTATCAGCAAATATAGAAACACCAGGTAACTGTTTGCCTGATAAGCATTTTGAGAATTGACAGGAAAAACCTGATAATTAACAGTAACTGATAACACTATAAATAACATCAGTTAATTTTAAACGGCTAAGTTTCAGGGTGAAACGAGCAACACAAAACCAGGTAAAAAGAATTAGATAAAGATATAACAAAATGAAATTAAAGGATTTTATGAACAGTGAATTTATCCCCTACCAAAAATGGCATTGTGGAATCCCCCAATGAACCACCGCAGGTAATTGTTAATTTCACTATGCCCAAGTGTATTTATCATTCCACAAAACTGTACTTATCTATTTGTTAAATTATTGGCGATATCAACGACAATCAATTTTTACCCTTACAAAATACAAGCCTAATGCTATTGAATGATGTCCATTGAGCCATAAGCGTTTGCGCTTACCCTTTGCGCATTCTTTCAGGTAATCTGGCAAAAGACGCCAACGGGAGCTGGTCAATGAAAATCGTTAACGCAGAAGAAAAGCATATCCCCGCTATCCATACTATCTACGCACATCATGTTCTTCACGGAACTGCCAGCTTTGAGACTGATCCGCCAGATACCCGCGAAATGCTTGTTCGCCTGACTAAGATCCGCGAGCTGGGGTTGCCGTGGGTTGTGGCCCTGCAGGACGAAAAAGTCATCGGTTACTGTTATCTCACCCGCTACCGTGAACGCTATGCCTACCGTTATACGCTCGAAGATTCGATTTATATTGATCCGACAGCACAACGTCAGGGTGCGGGCAAAGCGCTACTACACCATGTCATTACATGGGCAGAAACACACGGCTACCGACAGATGATTGCCATCGTCGGCGACAGCAATAATCAGGGATCGCTGAAAGTCCACCAACAGGTCGGATTTACCGAGGTCGGCACGTTAAAGAATATTGGCCTCAAGCATGGTCGCTGGCTCGATACCGTATTGCTACAACGTAATCTGGGTGAAGGTAACAGCACACTGCCGCCCGATGCTGGCGTGATACTCTGAGGGAAAACGGAGGGGGGGAAGACCCCCTTAATACTAATTAAGGCCGTTTGCCTGCTTTACCTACCAGCTACTCGCCATCTTCCTTTGCGAAAGCACCTTTTTGCGCATCCGGGAGGATTTCCAGCACCTCATCAGGCTCACCGCATCTGCGGGGCGTTTTGGAACATAAAGAATATCTCATTCAAGGATAACCAGTTATCGCAGGTAAATTTATTTTTATAAGCGTTATCAGAGATTGAGTGGTTAATATTAAATCTAATATACTCTTATAATTCTAAAGTGATGCAGGGGGATTATTCAATAGCGAATAATCCCCCTGCCCCCTATCGTTCTATAAATGGGACACTGCTTCCCACTTTTCAATCTGGACGGGTTATAACACATGAATTATAAATGCATCTGTTTTCTATCTCTGAGGTTACACCATGAACAAGAACATATTGATCGCAGTATGCGCATTAGGTTTTGTGAATATTGCACATGCCGAAGTATATAAATTAGATAGTACGCATACGAATGCGACATTTAATATCGACCATTTTCAGACATCAACCAACCATGGTGGCTTTTACTCCATCAGCGGAGATGTGAAATATCTTCCAGAGAAACAGCAAGGTGAACTGCAGGTAACCATTCCTGTAAAGTCTCTAAATACCGGTCTGGAAGCATTTGACAAGCATATCCGTAGCAGCGATATACTCGATGCAGAAAAATATCCAGATATTGTATTCAAATCAACAAAATGGAACTTCTCTGAGGGCAAACCTACCTCCATTGAAGGGATGTTGACGATGAAGGGGGTTACTAAACCTGTCACGTTAACGACGACAAAATTCGGCTGCTATATGAGTCCGGTTTTCAACGCTCAGGTCTGCGGTGGTGATTTCTCTGCAAAAATTGATCGTACCCAATGGGGGGTTGATTATCTCGTCAACATAGGAATGAGCAAAACAGTTGATATTAACATTCAGGCTGAAGCAATACGCCAATAACAAGGAAGTAAGAATGAAAGTGAATAAAACAGTTCTGGCCATAGCCTCTGTGGCTATGATGATGTCATCGGGTCTGGCGCAGGCCGAAGCATATAAAGCCAGCACCGAAGAGCACCCCATTAAAATGGTTAACATTGACTCTCTTGAAAATCAAGTAAAAGCCAGAATGGAAAAGGGAGCATTTGGTTATATTCGTGGAGGCGCGGAAGATGAAAATAATCTGCGCAGCAATACCGAGAGCTTTGATAAGAAATTTATCGTTCCACGAGTATTGCAAGGTATTGAATTAAAAAATATCAATCTTTCAACCAGCTTGCTGGGCATTCCGCTAAAAACACCAATTATCCAGGCGCCAATGGCAGCCCAGGGTCTGGCGCACGAAACCGGTGAACTCGCCACAGCCAGAGGGATGGCCCAGGTTGGTTCAATTTTCTCTTTAAGCACCTACGGAAATAAAACCATTGAGGACGTTTCCAGAGCATCAGGGGGAAATCCGTTCTTCTTCCAGCTCTATATGAGTAAAAATAATAAATTTAACGAATTTATATTAAATGAAGCGGTTAAACATGGTGCAAAAGCGATCATTCTGACAGTCGATTCACCTGTTGGTGGATATCGCGAAGACGATATAAAGAATAATTTCCAGTTCCCTCTCGGCTTCGCAAATCTTGAGATGTTTGCGAAGCAGAGTGATGACGGTTCAAAAACAGGCAAAGGTTCTGGTATCAGCGAAATTTACGCACAAGCCAAACAAGCCTTCACTCCGGAAGATATTAAATACGTTCACCAAATCTCCGGTCTGCCAGTCATTGTGAAAGGAATTCAGTCGCCGGAAGATGCAGAGGTTGCTATTAAGGCCGGAGCTGCAGCTATCTGGGTTTCTAACCACGGGGGAAGACAACTCGATAGTGGGCCATCCTCATTTGATGTACTGCCCTCTATCGCAAAAGTTGTAAATAAACGCGTGCCAATTATTTTTGATAGTGGTGTACGTCGTGGTTCACATGTATTTAAAGCTATCGCTAGCGGCGCTGATATCGTGGCTATTGGACGTCCTGTCCTGTACGGTCTAAACCTCGGCGGAGCTCAAGGTGTTGCTTCTGTTGTCGAGCAACTCAACAAAGAATTAGTCATCAATATGATGCTCGGTGGAACCAAAGATATCGAACAGGTGAAAAAAACCAAATTGTTGACCTTACGTGATCTGGAAGAATAAGAGCATACTTTGGGTTAACGGCATGAAATATTAGCCCCCTCTATTCCACTCACCAGAGCCATTATTAAAGAATAGATAATAATGCTGAATACCGGCCACTATGGCCGGTATTTTATTTATTCGCCAGATAACTATGACAGTGCTAAATCGCAGCAACATCACCGACACCAGACGCTATCTGGATTTAGACGAGCAAGCCGTTAGCCAGGAGGTCAATGAGATGGCCTTTTAAGAAGGTACACATTCTGCATCTACAACAACGCCAATTACACCAAAACCGTCACGATCAGACCGTCCGAACAGTGCAACATTTGAAGAGGAGTTGCCCCCTTTACTGGCTGATACGAAATGTAGTTTTACTTAAGTCTAATACTTGTTGCTCATGCGGTTATTGTTTGTAAAATAGCCAATTAAATTATTTCCATAGCAAGTAGAGGGACCTATGAAGCAATACACCAATGAACTTACCGCCGAAATGCTGGCAGCATTTGACCAGTCACCATTCACAGCAGAACAGCTCGCCGGAATGAATGATGAAGCCCGCTCCCTCATCGAAAAGCAAAACACCTTTAATCTCACTCATCCAGTTACAGCAGCTTATCTGATTGCGACAGAGGGCAGTTTAACCCGCGATGGGGGAACGGTTTTTAGTGAATACAGCGGGCAGCAGATCGAAACCGAGTGCGGCAAACGGATAAATGTTTCACGTGTGGGTGATGAAGTTCGTTACCCAGATGGAACCACGGCGAAGATTAGCACTGGGGTAGGGAAAACTTCTGGAGACTCCGCTGCACTTGTTGGAAGCTTACTCGACAACGGCGACGAAATTATCAGTAGGCCTCAGGGAAGTGTACGAAGAGTAGTCCGAGCCGGGGAATCGTTGCCAGCTAACTTTCTGAAATAAGGAGATTCAGCTATGGCATCGGTAAACAGAGGCTGCACTGTTCACGGTAAGAATGTTGGTTTGCACGGAGATAAAACCTCTACAGGCGCACAATGCATTGCCGCCCGCCCCGGTATGTCTGTTATGGGTAAGTTGAAACTCTACATTGGCGATAAGACCACCCCCTGCCCAAAATGTGGGAAAGTGGGGGTGATTATTACCGGCGATCACCGACACTCAAATGGTGCTGCTGTCGCAGTGGACGGTTCAGAAATACACTGCGGTTGTCCACAGGGTACTAATTTTCTTATCGCGCCTGGCACCGTTGAGGTGAATACCCCTTCTTGGGCGACAGCACCTGTAGAGCCAGTGCAACATGCACAGGCAGCGAAGAAACAAAACAGCTTTGCTGACACCTGCAAGCCAGAAGATAACCAGCTATTGAACGGCGTTTACATCTGGACAGAAATCACCGATGCAGGACACGCTTTCGTTTCGGTGCATGAAAATAACTCGATCTACGTTTACACCTACGGGCGCTTTGGTCGAAGAGGACCAGCTAACTTTACAGGCGATGGAATACTTAACTTCTTTACCGGTGACGATGCTCGTAGCTACTACCGTGAAGAACTTTACAAAGTTAATGCTCGGGTATTCAAAATTGATGATGCATCCATAGTGGAGACACGTTCATTGTTTGAAAACCTTTGGAACTCAGGAGCAAAGCCAATCCCTACTGAGAAAATGGGTGAAAGAGCCAAACGCAGGGGAAGAGTAATTGACGTCTATGATCTTACTGGTAGCAACTGTACAACTCACACTGTTCAGGTAATTCGTAAATCTGGCTCAAACATTTTCGAAACAAGCTACACATCGACTACAACGCAATTACCGATTGAAGGCGTGGAAGATTTTGCAGTGCCTTTATCTCTGCAAAATTATCTTATGCGCAAGAGCAGCAGCCTAAACTCAATGCAAGTAACTGAAGTTACCAATGAATTTAAAGAGCAGTATCCAAACATAGATAATTACACTCTTGGTGAAGAAAATGCTATGGAGAAAAACCTTGCTGCGGGAGCCTCTACATTAGGTTCGGCTTCTGGTTATTCTGGCGGTACGGTTGGTGGATTCTTGGGTGGTTCATATGACCTTGACGAGTAGAACAAAATGTTTCATCCGATGGGGGAGCATAATCACGATCTCTTTCCTCTACATAGCATCCATTTTGGTCAATGTATTAGATTATGGGATAACGAGAAAATACACTGACATACTCAATGAAAAAACGATCACTATTGAAGCCTGTAATGCTGTGGTGGCTGATTTTGAACAGTATTACGACAGACTGATTGATGTTTCTCTCTTCGGTTACATCATTTCTACCGTGTTGATCCTGATCATCTTCAAGAAAGTGAGATGACCGTCAAAGGCTGGAGAAATCCAGCCTTTCCCCTTCTCCCTGATTTTAGACAATACAAGCCTAATGCCCGTTGGTGGTAAGACAACGCGCGGAGCCGTCAGGCGACAACATCAGGGTATGTCAGACAGTGAAGTTTATCAGGATGACCATGTACCCGAAGGAGCGAGGCCGAACCGCTGGCAGAGCTTGCATGTGGTGTGCAAGTACCGTGACCACCATAAAACCTGTTTATTCCCTGCAACGTCATCGCGACGTGTAGCATGTGGGAGCATCGGCAAAAAATGCGCTTCACTGTAAGGTTATGAGAATCAATGCCCGGATCAGGCTTTGCCTTCACGTTGTGCTATCGCGGTGTGAGGTTGGAACTGCCGCCGCCGAATAGTTATACTCTCATTTCCATAGTAACTATCCGTGACAACTAACAGTGTAATCCCCGTTGGTACTTCGTCGTTCAATGGTAGAACGATCACAGACAACTTATGTTAAGTAAGTTGTTGATAGCGAAACACATTAAGCCAGTAGCTGGCGGTGTTTTGCAACAAGGGGAGAGATCTGGAGCGGGCGAAGGGAATCGAACCCTCGTATAGAGCTTGGGAAGCTCTCGTTCTACCATTGAACTACGCCCGCGAAGAGGTGCGTGGGCCATTATAGACCTTACGCACCCTCTGACAAGCCCAAACTATGCTAACTGCTGATAAAATAGCCTGTTAGCACTTAGGTTTACTCCCCTGCGGCGGTAAATAACGCAGTGGATCAATCGCCGTTGCGCGATAGCGAATCTGGAAATGCAGGCGTACAGATGCCGCATCAGTGCTACCCATGGTGGCAATTTTCTGCCCGGCCTTCACGCTCTGCCCGTTGTTCACCAGTAGCGTATCATTATGCGCATAAGCGGTAATGTAATCCTCACTGTGTTTAATCATGATGAGGTTGCCATAGCCCCGCAGCTGGTTGCCGACATAAACTACCTTCCCTGCCCCCGCCGCATAAACCGGTGTGCCGCGCGCAGCTGAGATATCAATACCCTTGTTGCCGCCATCCGCCGTTGAATAAGGCAGGATCACTTTTCCGCTGGCTGGCCACAGCCAGCAGCGTTGTCCCACCGGCGGCCAGGATGACTGCGGTACGGAGGACGACGGTCTGACTGCCGCTGTTTTTGTAGAAGATTTTGTGGTGCTCTTGCCGGTAGTCGGGCTGGTTTTCGTGCTACCGCTAAGCTTCAGCCTTTGCCCTACTTCGATGGTATAGGGAGGAGATATGTTGTTGAGACGGGCGAGATCCCTGACGCTGGTACCGGTAGAGCGCGAAATCGCGTACAGCGTATCGCCACGCTTCACGGTATACGTAGAGCCGGAATCAGATGAACTGGAACATCCTGCAACGATCAGGCTGCCTACCAACATTATCAAGATATAAAAGCGTTTACTCATCAGACATTCTGCACTAAACACGAACGTTCACCTCCAAACCAGAGGTAATTATCATACCAGCCAGCCGGACGATCCCCAATCGCTTCGGCTCAACCTGATGTATTAAACGGATATCCCTGTGCAATAATATCCATCAGCGCGGGCAAGTAAGGCATGGACGGTAATTTCACCAGCGCCGGATAAAATATTTGTGGCGAGGGGAATACATCCACCACGTAGCACTGGCTGAGTTTCTCCGCGTCGACTTCTGAAGAGGGTAGCAATGTCGCGGCTTCAAGGCCGGACTCCAGCCAGTCGAGGATCACTCCCGGCTGTGTGATATGCATGATCACCCTGGCGTTCACACCAGATTTACGAAACAAATCCATGAGCATTTCGTAAGTCCCTGAATCCTTCGCTCTGTGCAACAACACCAACGGCAGTGCCGCCAGTGATGTGTAGTTATAGGGATTCGATGGTGGACCCGACAGACATTTTTTATTGATAACCGCCACCAGCTTAATCGGGTCAAAAGAAACATAATCAAAACCTTCACTACGATAGGGCCGTTGTATTAGCGCCAGGTCAATTCCACCTTCCGTTAATAACGTTTCAAGATGGCTAGAGTCAGTAACTGAAATATTTATCGTGGTTTCTGGATTACGTCGATGAACCTCCATCAATAACGCTTTAAAATAATTCTGATAGAGATGCGTTAATCCAATTCTTAATTCAGTTCGGTTTTTCTGCGCAATGTCTGCCGTTTCGCGAGCCGTGTCCTCAACCTGACGTAATATTTCACAGCCTTTTCGATAGAGGAAAAATCCGGCTTCCGTGGGTTCAATACGGTTTCCGCGGCGCATAAAAAGCGATACCTGAAGTTCTTCCTCCAGTTCCTGAATTCGTTTACTGAGTGGCGGTTGCGCCATGTTCAGCGATTTCGCCGCCTGGCTGACGGAACCTTGCTCCACCACCCGACAAAAATACCGTAAGCGCTTCAAATCCATCATGATCACCTGTAGTTTCATTTATCTCCAGTATCACACTTACCTGGGAAAATAAAAAGCCAGCCCATTACACATCATATTGGTTAATCACTATTTAACACGTCATTAAAATAAACTTTTTTGATCTACTGACCATCCGGTAAACGGTATTTGTTTAAAAGCGCCATGGGAAATATTGTGCCGGCAGCGAAACTTCTTTTCCAAAGGAACATCCCATGGCAAATGCTGATTACAAAACACCCTCAACGGTGCATGATTTACGCTCTGCACTCGAACTTCTTAAAACACTGCCCGGCGAATACGTTGAGACCAATACCGAAGTTGACCCACACGCTGAACTCTCCGGTGTTTATCGCTATGTTGGCGCAGGCGGCACCTGCCAGCGTCCAACACGCAAGAACGGTCCAGTAATGGTCTTCAATAAAATCAAAGGATTTGCAGATATCAGCGTAGCAATTGGCCTGAACGGCTCACGTCAACGCGTCAGTCATTTTCTTCAGTGTGAACCTGAAAAACTGGGGCATCTGCTGAAGGATTCTGTGGAAAACGCAATCGCACCGGTAATAGCCCAGGGGAGTGCCGTATGCCAGGACGTCGTGCATCTGGCGAGCGATGCCGATTTTGACCTGCGTAAATTACTGCCTGCACCAACTAATACCGAAGAGGACGCTGGTCCCTATATCACTATGGGCCTGTGCTATGCCTCGGACCCGGAAACCCACGAATCCGACATCACCATTCACCGTCTGTGCGTACAGAGCCGTGACGAGCTCTCGATGTGGCTGACACCGGGCCGCCATATTGATGCGTTTCGTATGAAAGCAGAGGCTGCCGGACGGCCACTACCGATCTCTATCAGCATCGGGGTGGACCCCGCGATTGAAATTGCCGCCTGTTTTGAACCCCCCACTACCCCACTGGGCTTTAACGAACTGAGCATCGCAGGCGCACTGCGCGGGAAGGCGGTT
This sequence comes from Citrobacter sp. Igbk 17, assembly GCF_028069775.1. Classification (NCBI taxonomy): domain Bacteria; kingdom Pseudomonadati; phylum Pseudomonadota; class Gammaproteobacteria; order Enterobacterales; family Enterobacteriaceae; genus Citrobacter; species Citrobacter sp. Igbk 17. The sequence goes on from NZ_JANEWI010000003.1 coordinate 150,833, forward strand.
GAGATGGTTCAGTGTAAAACCATCAACGAAAAAGCCATCGCGCATGCCGAGATCGTGATTGAAGGCGAGCTGCTGCCAAACGCACGTGTACGGGAAGACCAGAACACCAATACCGGTCGTGCTATGCCCGAGTTTCCCGGCTATACCGGCGAAGCCAAAGAGTCTATCCCAGTCATCAAAGTGAAAGCCGTGACACACCGCATCAACCCTATCTGGCGCACCACCGTAGGTCCAGGCGAAGAACACGTCAATATGGCCGGGATCCCTACCGAAGCCAGCATTCTGGATATGGTTGAACGTGCCATGCCGGGAAAACTGCTCAACGTTTTCGCCCACTCTGCAGGCGGCGGTAAGCTGCTGGCAGTTCTGCAGTTTAAAAAATCATCCCCGGCGGATGAAGGCCGTCAACGTCAGGCGGCTTTGCTGGCTTTCTCTGCGTTCCCGGAACTGAAACATGTCATCCTGGTAGATGAAGATGTTGATATTTTCGACAGCGACGACGTGCTATGGGCTATGCAGACCCGCTATCAGGGCGATGTCGATACGATTACGATCCCCGGTGTCCGCTGCCACCCTCTCGATCCGTCACAAGTACCAGAATACAGCCCGAGCATTCTGCAACAAGGGATGTCCTGTAAAACGATTTTCGACTGTACGGTGCCATTCCACCTAAAGCACAACTTCCAGCGTTCTGCATTTAAAGATGTGGATGTGAAGCGCTTCCTGCCGGATTTCGAATAAAGGATCGCACCATGACAGCACGCATCATCATAGGTATCAGCGGAGCATCCGGATTTCAGTACGGTGTAAAAGCGCTGGAGCTGCTTCGCCCGCTTCCCGTTGAGGTCCATCTGGTTGTCTCGAAAGGCGCAGAAAAAACCTGCGAACTGGAGACGGATTACCGCCTGGATGAAGTTATGGCACTGGCTGACGTGGTGCATCCCATCGCTAATCTTGGGGCAGCTATCTCCAGCGGTTCATTTAAAACGCTGGGTATGCTGATTGCGCCTTGTTCAATGCGCTCACTGGGCGCAATCGCCCACAGCCTGACGGACAACTTGCTCACCCGGGCAGCGGACGTGGTACTGAAAGAGCGGCGTCGTCTGGTGCTGCTAGCCAGAGAAACGCCGCTGAACCTCGGTCATATTCGCAATATGGCCGCCGTCACCGAGATGGGTGGAATTATCTTTCCGCCAGTGCCGGCGCTTTACCAGCGCCCGCAAACGGCAGACGACATCATTACTCACAGCGTTAATCGCGCGCTCGATTTGTTTGACCTTGAGATCAACAACATCCCTCGCTGGGGTGAAGGCGAACTACGTTTTAATTAACAGGATATTCTGCAATGCTAATCGGCCCATATGTAAATGGCTCCGCCGTCATAATTGGTGGACTAGTTGGCGCAATGGCGGGCGGTAAACTCCCCGATCGCGTCAAAACAGCGCTGCCAATGACCTTCGGTCTGTGCTCCGTTGGTTTAGGCATCACCCTGGTGCTAAAAGTAAAATATATGCCCGCCGTGGTCCTCGCCATGGTGATTGGTGCAATTCTTGGTGAGCTACTGCATCTGGAAAAGGGCATTGGCAAAGCCGCTGGCTCCACGCGTGGATTGATCAATAAAGTTCTGCCGCCGGTCAACGGGCTTGGCCATGATGAATTCACCGAGAAATTCGTCGCGATTCTGGTGCTCTTTTGCGCCAGTGGCACCGGCATTTTCGGTGCGATGACCGAAGGTATGAGTGGCGATCCGTCGATTCTGTACATCAAAACGATTCTGGATCTATTTACCGCTGGGATCTTCGCGACGCTGTTAGGTTACGCGGTGATGACCATTGCTATCCCACAAATCATTATCCAGGTCGCGCTGGCGATGCTGGCAGTGGTTATTCTGCCGATGATCACCCCGGACATGATGGCGGATTTTTCCTGTGCTGGCGGATTGCTAATGGTCGCGACCGGATTGCGCATCTGCAACATTAAACTATTTCCGGTCGCCAACATGCTGCCAGGGCTTGTTTTGGTAATGCCTTTGTCCCATTTATGGGCTACCCTAGTGGCCTGAGTACATGACCCGGCGGGTTTGTGCCGGGTTATTTTTTCTTTTCAGGAGTTGTCATGGCCGGGGAACATGTCGTTTTGCTGGATGAGCAAGATATACCTTCAGGTATACTCGAGAAGTATGCCGCCCACACCCACAATACCCCTCTACATCTCGCGTTTTCCTGTTGGGTTTTTAACGACCAGGGACAACTGTTAGTTACCCGTCGTTCACTGCACAAAAAAGCCTGGCCGGGTGTCTGGACAAATTCGGTGTGCGGTCATCCACAATCAGGGGAAACAACTGAAGACGCCATTATCCGTCGCGCCCGCTTCGAGTTGGGAGCTGACATTCGCGCACTCACGCCTGTCTACGCTGATTTTCGCTATTGTGCCGCAGATCCCAGTGGGATTGTGGAAAATGAAGTTTGCCCGGTATATGCCGCACAGCTAATCAGCACGCTACAGCCTAATGCAGAGGAAGTGATGGATTATCGGTGGAGCAATCTTGAGGATGTGTTATGCGGGATTGACGCTACACCGTGGGCCTTCAGCCCGTGGATGGTAATGCAGGTTTCAGACGATAAGGCGCGAAAATTATTGCGTGCATTTTCCAACGGTCATTAATTGCCGGATAACAACGCAAAAGCGTTTTATCCGGCCTACGAATCGTCTCCGCGTAGGCCGGATAAGGCATCAGCCACCATCCGGCAGTTCACATCTTACTTAACCGGACGCATTGCCGGGAACAGGATCACGTCGCGGATGGTGTGACTGTTAGTGAACAGCATAACCATACGGTCGATACCAATACCCAGACCAGCAGTCGGCGGCAGACCATGTTCCAGAGCGGTGACGTAGTCTTCGTCGTAGAACATCGCTTCGTCATCGCCTGCATCTTTAGCGTTAACCTGATCCTGGAAACGCTGTGCCTGATCTTCAGCATCGTTCAGCTCGCTGAAACCGTTACCGATTTCGCGACCGCCAATGAAGAATTCAAAGCGATCGGTGATTTCCGGGTTTTCATCATTACGACGCGCCAACGGAGAAACCTCTGCCGGATATTCGGTGATGAAGGTCGGCTGAATCAGGTGCGCTTCCGCCACTTCTTCAAAGATCTCCGTCACGATACGGCCCAGACCCCAGCTCTTCTCAACTTTGATGCCGATAGATTCAGCAATCGCTTTCGCTGAGTCGAAGTTGTCCAGATCCGTCATATTGGTTTCCGGACGGTATTTCTGAATCGCTTCGCGCATGGTCAGTTTTTCGAACGGCTTGCCAAAGTCGAAGACTTCTTCACCGTAGGGCACTTCGGTCGTTCCAAGAACGTTCTGTGCCAGAGTACGGAACAACGATTCGGTCAGTTCGATCAGATCTTTGTAGTCCGCATAAGCCATGTAGAGTTCCATCATGGTGAACTCAGGGTTATGGCGAACAGAGATGCCTTCATTACGGAAGTTACGGTTAATTTCGAATACGCGTTCGAAACCACCAACCACCAGACGCTTGAGGTACAGTTCCGGCGCAATACGCAGGTACATGTCCAGATCCAGCGCGTTATGGTGGGTGATGAACGGACGTGCTGCCGCACCGCCGGGGATCACCTGCATCATTGGGGTTTCAACTTCCATAAAGCCGCGGCCCACCATGAACTGACGAATACCCGCCATGATCTGTGAACGCACTTTAAAGGTGTTGCGGGATTCATCGTTAGAGATGAGATCCAGGTAACGCTGGCGGTAACGCGCTTCCTGATCCTGCAGACCATGGAATTTATCCGGCAGTGGACGCAGGGCTTTGGTCAGCAGACGCAGCTCGGTGCAATGGATGGACAGTTCGCCGGTTTTGGTCTTAAACAACTTACCTTTCGCGCCGAGGATATCGCCCAGATCCCATTTTTTGAACTGCTCGTTGTAGACGCCTTCCGGCAGATCGTCGCGCGCAACGTACAGCTGAATACGGCCGCCAACATCCTGCAGCGTAACGAATGATGCTTTACCCATAATACGACGGGTCATCATGCGGCCAGCAACGGATACCTCAATGTTCAGCGCTTCCAGCTCTTCGTTTTCTTTCGCGTCGAAGTCAGCGTGCAGTTGGTCTGAGGTATGATCGCGACGGAAATCGTTCGGGAACGGGATCCCCTGCTCACGCAGGCTAGCCAGCTTCTCACGACGCGTTTTCAGTTCATTGTTAAGGTCGGCTACCGCGTCAGCGCCCTGTGCGTGTTGTTCAGACATGTTGGTTCCTCATAACCCTGCTTTCAAACTTGCTTCGATAAATTGATCCAGGCTGCCATCCAGCACTGCCTGCGTGTTGCGGGTTTCAACCCCGGTACGCAGATCTTTAATGCGGGAGTCATCAAGGACATAAGAACGAATCTGGCTACCCCAGCCGATGTCGGACTTGGTGTCTTCCATCGCCTGTTTCTCGGCATTCTTCTTCTGCATTTCCAGTTCATAAAGCTTCGCTTTCATCTGCTTCATGGCCTGGTCTTTGTTCTTGTGCTGGGAACGGTCGTTCTGGCACTGCGTTACAATCCCGGTCGGGATATGAGTGATACGTACCGCAGATTCCGTACGGTTAACGTGCTGACCGCCCGCACCCGAGGCGCGGTAAACGTCGATACGCAGGTCTGCTGGGTTGATATCGATATCGATATCATCGTCAACTTCCGGATAAACAAACGCAGAACTAAACGACGTATGGCGGCGGCCGCCGGAATCGAACGGGCTCTTACGCACCAGACGATGTACACCGGTTTCCGTGCGCAGCCAACCGTAAGCATATTCTCCAGCGATTCTGATGGTCACGGATTTAATACCCGCCACTTCGCCTTCAGACTCTTCAATAATTTCCGTCTTAAAGCCGCGAGCTTCAGCCCAACGCAGATACATACGCATCAGCATGCTGGCCCAATCCTGCGCTTCGGTACCGCCGGAGCCGGCCTGAATATCAAGATAGCAATCTGCGCTGTCATATTCACCGGAGAACATACGACGGAATTCCAGCTGTGCCAGTTTATCTTCCAGCGTATCGAGTTCTGCTACGGCTTCGTTAAAGGTTTCTTCGTCGTCGGCTTCTACAGCCAGTTCCAGCAGGCCGGAAACATCTTCCAGGCCCTGGCTCATCTGGTCGAGCGTGTCGACAATAGCCTCAAGGGAAGATCGTTCTTTACCCAGCGCCTGTGCGCGTTCGGGTTCGTTCCAGACGTCAGGCTGTTCCAGCTCGGCGTTTACTTCTTCCAGACGCTCTTTCTTAGCATCATAGTCAAAGATACCCCCTAAGAACGTCAGAGCGTTCCGTGAGGTCCTGAATGCGGTTATTTACCGGATTAATTTCAAACATGGTCTGATTTCTTTTATTGAACGAGTCAAAATGCGGTTATAAGAGCGGGATTGTAACCAATTCACGCTCTTTTTTATAGATATAGTGACGCTAAAGTGGCCAGATATTATCGATAATAATTTGCAATGAGCGGTTGCCGCGAAACTCATTAATATCCAGTTTGTAGGCAAGCTGAACTTCGCGAACACCGTTATCCGGCCAGCAACGGGTGTCGACGTTAAACGCAATACCGTCCAGCAGCGGCCCGCCGCCAACCGGTTCCACCATCACTTTCAGGTGACGCTCACCAACCAGGCGTTGCTGGAGCAGGCGAAAATGTCCATCAAACAGCGGCTCCGGGAACATTTGCCCCCACGGACCGGCATCACGCAGCATTTGCGCGACTTCCATGGTCATCTCTGCCGCACTCAGCGGACCATCAGAGACTACCTCACCCTGTAATAAAGCAGGGTCTAGCCATTCTGTTACCAGCTCGCCAAAACGCTGCTGGAAATGCTCGAACTGCGCTTCTTCCAGCGACAGGCCTGCTGCCATCGCATGTCCACCAAACTTGATGATCATGCCGGGATAAAGCGTATCCAGACGCTCCAGCACATCACGCATATGCAGTCCCTGGATCGAACGTCCGGAACCTTTTAAGGTGCCATCCCCCGCAGGAGCAAAAGCGATTACTGGACGGTGGAAACGCTCTTTAATACGCGATGCCAGAATGCCGACCACCCCCTGGTGCCATTCGGGATGATACATCGCCAGGCCCCCCGGGAGAGTGTCACTACTGCGCTCCAGTTTTTCACACAGGGTCAGAGCTTCTGCCTGCATCCCCTGTTCAATCTCTTTTCGCGTCTGGTTGAGTGCATCCAGCTCATTGGCCAGCATACGCGCCTCACCAATGTTATCGCACAGCAACAGCGCAACGCCGACGGACATATCATCCAGACGACCTGCCGCGTTCAGCCGAGGGCCAAGCGCAAAACCTAAATCACTGGCGGCCAGTTTAAGCGGGTCGCGATTGGAAATCTCCAGTAGCGCCTTAATGCCAGGGCGGCACTTTCCCGCACGAATTCGGCTTAAACCTTGCCACGTCAGGATACGGTTATTGGCATCCAGCGGCACCACGTCCGCTACTGTGCCCAAAGCAACCAGATCAAGCAAATCGGCCAGATTAGGCGGTGCGATACCACGTTCATCAAACCAGCCTTTGTCACGCAGGAAGGTGCGCAGCGCCAACATCAGGTAGAAGGCTACCCCCACGCCTGCCAGCGATTTCGACGGGAATTCACAGTCGTGCAGGTTAGGATTGATGATTGCTTCCGCGCCCGGCAGCGTATCACCGGGTAGGTGGTGATCCGTCACCACCACCGGAATATTCAGCGTTCTGGCATGCTCAACCCCCGCATGAGAAGAGATGCCGTTATCCACAGTAACGATCAGTTGAGCGCCCCGGGCATGCGCCTGATCCACGACTTCCGGGCTTAAGCCATATCCGTCTTCAAAACGGTTGGGCACCAGGTAGTCAACATTACTACAGCCCAACGCACGCATCGCCAGGATGCTCAGTGCCGTGCTGGTCGCACCATCGGCATCGAAATCCCCCACCACAATGATGCGGGTTCCTTCGCGAAAGGCGTTATAGAGGATCTCAACCGCTTTTTCGACGCCACTCAAATGCTGCCACGGCAACATCCCTTTCACGCTACGTTCAAGCTCCTGCGCACTACGCACGCCACGACTGGCGTACAAACGACGCAACAAGGGAGGTAAATCCGCAGGCAGTTCGGCAGTCTCGTCGGCCTCACGCCGACGGAGTTGTATCTGTTGTTTCACGCGAATTATTTACCGCTGGTCTGTTTTTCGTGTGCGTCGAGGAATTCTTTCATCTCTTTCGGCCCCTGATAGCCCGGAACAACATAGCCGTTGCTCAGGACAATCGCCGGTGTACCACTGACGCCAAACTGCACGCCCAGCGCGTAATGATTCGCGATATCCACATCACAGGTCGCCGCTTTCACGCCCTTACCCGCCATTGCATCGTCAAAGGCTTTGTTTTTATCTTTTGCACACCAGATTGACTTCATGTCCTTCTCGGCCTGGCTTTCCAGCCCCTGTCGAGGGAAAGCCAGATAACGGACTGTGATGCCCAGCGCGTTGTAGTCTTTCATTTCTTCATGCAACTTGTGGCAGTAGCCACAAGTGATGTCGGTGAAAACGGTGATGACATGTTTTTCTTGCGGCGCCTTGTAGACGGTCATCTCTTTTTCCAGCGCATTCAGATGCTTCATCAGCAGTTGGTTAGTGACATTCACCGGGCTTGCGCCACTTACGTCATACATCGGCCCCTGAATAATATGCTTGCCGTCTTCAGTAACGTACAACACACCGCTATTGGTCAGTACGGTTTTCATGCCCGCAACCGGAGCAGGTTGAATTTCGGTGCTCTGCACGCCCAGCTTCGCTAATGACTGGCGAATAGCCGCATCGTCTGCATGCACCATGCCTGAAAACGCAGTAGCCAGCAGGGTGAGCATCATAAAACGTTTCTTCATAACCTATCCTTTACTGTCAGCACTCACGCTCGTGGGTGATGCTGTTGATGTAGTTGACGCAAGCGCTCCGTTGCGACATGTGTATAAATCTGTGTAGTCGAGAGATCGCTATGCCCCAGCAGCATCTGCACCACGCGCAGGTCAGCGCCGTGATTGAGCAGATGCGTGGCAAAAGCGTGCCGCAATACGTGCGGCGACAGTTTCTCGCTGTCGATCCCTGCTAACACAGCATAGTGTTTAATACGATGCCAGAAAGTCTGACGGGTCATCTGCTGCGCACGCTGGCTGGGAAACAGTACGTCAATCGATACGCCGTTGAGCAACCACGGACGACCGTGTTCCAGGTATGTTTCCAGCCAGTACACGGCTTCTTCGCCCAGCGGCACAAGCCGCTCTTTGTTGCCTTTACCAATCACCCGCACAACGCCCTGCCGCAGACTAATATCGCTCATCGTCAGCCCCACCAACTCTGATACGCGCAGCCCCGTGGCGTACAAAACCTCCAGCATCGCTTTGTCGCGTAGCTCAAGCGGTTGGTCGATAAGCGGGGCCTGTAGCAGCCGTTCTACCTGCGCTTCGCTAAGATCTTTTGGCAAACGCTGCGGAAGTTTAGGTGAAGCAAGCGAGGCGCTTGGATCGTCTTCGCGAAATTTTTCGCCATAAAGATGCTGAAAAAAACGCCGCATGGCACTGAGCAAACGTGCTGAACTGGTGGCTTTATACCCGCCATCCATTCGCTCAGCCAGCAATGCCTGCAAATCATCGCTCTGCGCGGTCGCCAGTGAAATGCCACGATGGTGCAACCATTCAACAAGCATTGTCAGATCGCGACGATACGCACTTAACGTGTTCTCCGCCAGATTTCGCTCCAGCCACAGGGCATCAAGAAATTGCTCAATGCGTGCCAGATCTTGTTCCACTCGCGCCCCTTAATTCACTCTCATTTTTGATGCATTATGCCTCATTGTGCCGAGATTGCGGCGATTCTGTTACACTAGCCGCAACGCTACAGCAGAATTGAGATGTTTACGTCATGAACATGGGTCTTTTTTACGGTTCCAGCACGTGCTACACCGAAATGGCAGCAGAAAAAATCCGCGATATCCTTGGTCCCGAACTGGTGACACTGCACAATCTCAAGGATGATTCCCCCGCCCTAATGGAGCAGTATGACGTGCTCATTTTGGGTATTCCAACCTGGGATTTCGGTGAAATTCAGGAAGACTGGGAAGCGGTCTGGGAGCAACTGGACAACCTCAACCTGGAAGGCAAGATTGTCGCGCTTTACGGCATGGGTGATCAACTGGGGTACGGTGAGTGGTTCCTTGATGCTCTGGGTATGCTGCATGATAAACTGGTCACCAAAGGTGTTAAGTTTGTCGGTTACTGGCCAACAGAAGGTTATGAATTCACCAGCGATAAACCCGTGATTGCCGATGGGCAGCTGTTTGTCGGTTTAGCTCTGGATGAAACTAACCAATACGACCTCAGCGATGAACGTATCCAGACCTGGTGTGAGCAAATTCTCGGTGAAATGGCCGAACACTGGTCCTGATAACCGTGTTGCCGGATGACGGCGTGAATGCCTTCTCCGGCCTACATAGCGCACTAAACTGTAGCTGCTCGCCATCGGTCATTCGCCGGCGTTAACCCTGCTTCGCCTGTTGCAGCATTAACCGTCGCAAATCCCGCCACTCTGCGTCATCCATGCTGTCCGCTGCCAGCCACAAATGCTGACGTTTTCCTGCATCTGAACGCAAACGCAGCATCATGCCCGTTTTAATCATCCAGGGTGCACAAACGATAGACCACTCCTGCCCCTGCCAGCGCAGGCGACCGTCCATTAACAGTCTAATCTCTCCCTGACAAGCGTTAATGCGACGCTGACTGCGTACGCTATCAAACACCACCAGAGAGAGCAGAACCAACCATAATGGGGTGTAACTCAAAGGCCAGGGCATCAATAAAATGAATACCGCAACCAGCCCATGAATGAGCAGAGAGAGCCACTGTGCGCGCCATGAAACGCGTAAATCAGATTGCCACTGGACCACGTTCCCGATTCCGTGTCTGGATGAGTCGCACCATCTGCTCTAGCTGCTCATCAGCCGGTTTCCCATGATTCATCAACCAGTTAAATAAGTCTGGATCATCGCATTCCAGCAGACGGATAAAGATGCGTTTTTCTTCGTCACTTAAGTTGTCATACTCATGTTCGAAAAACGGCATGATAGAGATGTCCAGTTCACGCATACCGCGGCGGCATGCCCAATGAATACGTGCTTTGTTGTTAATATCCATGTTCTTTTCCCTGTCTCGCGAAAACGAAGTATCCGGCTATTGTAACGTGTTTTTCACGCTCTTTTACGGGAATATCAGTAAACGGAAGCGCGATCGCTAAATAAAACCACATTAAGTCAAAGGGTTCACTTTTTTTGGATGTCTCCTCGCAAAGCTTAATATAAGGCACAAACAGGATGTTTAAACCGCTTGCAATAGCCCATAGCTCTTTTACCATTAGTCATTATTACCGCGTTAAGCAAATCAGGACATTATTATGGCTTTTACATCGTTTCCTCCTCGCCAGCCGTTTGCGTCGGCACGTTTGCCTCTGACGCTAATGACGCTCGACGATTGGGCTCTCGCCACCATTACCGGTGTCGACAGTGAAAAATACATCCAGGGTCAGGTCACCGCAGATGTCAGCCAGATGACCGAACAGCAACACCTGCTGGCAGCTCACTGCGACGCCAAAGGTAAAATGTGGAGCAACCTGCGTCTCTTCCGTCAGGCTGATGGCTTTGCCTGGCTTGAACGCCGTAGCCTGCGTGATGCCCAATTAACCGAACTGAAAAAATACGCCGTCTTCTCGAAGGTCGTGATTGCCCCGGATGATGAGCGCGTCCTGCTGGGCGTAGCGGGCTTCCAGGCGCGTGCAGCGCTGGCCAATCTCTTTAGCGAACTGCCAACCAGCGATAAGCAGGTCGTTACCCACGGCGCTTCCACCCTGCTGTGGTTCGAGCATCCGTCTGAACGCTTCCTGCTGATCGTTGATGTCGCAACCGCTGAGATTATTGCAGAGAAACTGCGCGGCGAAGCAGAATTGAATAACAGCCAGCAATGGCTGGCGCTGGATATCGAAGCGGGTATCCCGGTGATCGACACAGCCAACAGCGGTCAGTTTATTCCACAGGCCACTAACCTTCAGGCTCTGGGTGGTATTAGCTTCAAAAAAGGCTGTTACACCGGCCAGGAAATGGTTGCCCGCGCAAAATTCCGCGGCGCCAATAAGCGCGCAATGTGGACCCTGGCGGGTACTGCCAGCCGGGTACCAGAAGCGGGTGAAGATCTGGAGCTAAAAATGGGTGAGAACTGGCGTCGTACCGGTACCGTTCTTGCTGCCGTGCAACTGGCCGATGGTCAGGTGTTAGTACAGGTCGTGATGAATAACGATATGGAAGCAGACAGCGTGTTCCGCGTGCGTGATGATGCGAAAACGCTGCATATTGTGCCGCTGCCGTATTCGTTAAACGAAGAGTAATTAGTAGGCCTGATAAGCGCAGCGCCATCAGGCAATTCAGGGCATGCCGCCGGATGGCGGCGTTGCCTTATCCGGCCTACAAAACATATCCAGGGCGAGGCGTTTACGCCGCCCCTGGGGTTGCACTGGATCTATGCGTGTTACCCAACATACAAATAAATCGCCAGAAAGTGACAAACACTGCCACCCAGCACAAACCCATGCCAGATAGCATGGTTGTAAGGAATACGTTTGCAGACGTAGAAAATCACGCCCAGCGAATACACAACGCCCCCCACAGCCAATAACGTCACACCGCCTGCGGCCAGTTTAATCGCCAGTTGATACACCACAATCAACGATAACCACCCCATCGTCAGATAAGTCACCAGCGACAAAACCTTAAAGCGGTGAGCAATAGTCAGTTTGAATAAAATACCAAGCAGCGCCAGACTCCAGATAACGATCATCAATCCACGCGCCAGTGGCGAATCCAGTCCCACCAACAGAAACGGCGTGTAAGTCCCGGCAATCAGCAGATAAATAGCGCAGTGGTCGAATTTTTTCAGCCAGATTTTCGCTTTCTGATGAGGGATGGCGTGATACAAGGTTGAAGCAAGGAATAGCAGGATCATGCTGCCGCCATACAGGCTATAGCTGGTAATCGCCATAGCACTGGCATTGGTATCCACTGCCTGAACCAGCAACAGCACCAGTCCGACAATCCCAAACACCAGCCCGATACCGTGACTGATGCTATTGGCTATTTCCTCAGCCAGCGAATATCCCTGCGCGATTAATGGCTTCTGAACCATACGTTACTCCGGTAAAACGAACACTTTCGTGATTGCGTCTCTAGCGTAACTGAGAATGGTTCCAGTGAACACCTGTTAGCTAAAATATTTATCAAATAATAAATAATCAATAAAAATCATATAATTATATTTTATATTTCAGCTAACAACTGTACTGGTTAATTTAAAGACATTTAAAATCAATCACATAAAATTGCGTTTGATCCGGGTAAATCTCGGCAATCACCTGTTTAAGTTCTTCAAGCGTCATGTTTTCCTGCTGGGCATGTTTTTCCGTTAGCGTATCCAGTGTAACGGTTGAAGTGCCGACAACTTCAATCGTGCAGAAGTAGCCATCATCCTCGAAGCGCCCAACGCGCAGAATATCGCCGGCTTTGAAGTGTGATTCAGACTCATCACGAATGGTGATGGTCTTACGTCCGGCCAGAATGTCATCCTGGAAGCGTTGAAAAAAAGTGATGTCATTTGGCTGCATGTTATTATTCCCTGTAGATGAAGTCTGATGAGTGAGTTTTGCCATTGTGAGTATGTTCTCCCACGCTGCCATCGCCAGTCTCAACAATCTTGAGATGCTGGTCTATAACTATGTCATCAAAAACCGTGACAAAGTCATGTACATGACCATTCGCGAACTGGCCGATGCCGTGGGCGTATCCACAACTACCGTGTTGCGCTTTTGCCGCAAGCTTAAGTGTGAGGGCTACTCAGAATTTCGCGTACGCTTTAAATTATATTTAGAGCAGAATGAACCGCAACAGGCTAATTTTGGCGCCAGCGAGATAATTAGCTTTTTTAAAGGCGTAAACAATGACGAGTTTGATAAACTGCTCGAACAGGCTGTTGATATTATATTATCTTCCGAGCGTATCATATTCGTCGGTGCGGGAACATCAGGGGCGCTTGCAAAATATGGCGCACGTTTTTTCTCCAATGTGGGTAAATTCAGTAACCATATCGACGATCCTTATTTTCCGGTAACCAATGATATGGCCAGAAACGCGCTGGCGATTGTCCTGTCCGTCTCTGGCGAAACAGAGGAAATCCTGCGTTTCGCCAGCCAATTCAGCCTACATAACTGTAAAGTCCTGTCGATTACCTGCCATGAGCACTCACGACTGGCAAAACTCGCCGACTTTAACCTCTCCTGGCACGTACCGCAAACCCGCATTGCGGGGGTCTATGATATTACCACGCAAATTCCTGTGATTTATATTCTGGAATCACTCGGCCGCAAGCTGGCGAAAAGATTAGCGTAAAAAAACAATATGTTTTTTTGATGTAACAAATCACATTTCCGCTATTTTGTTATATCGTGACATTTATCTTTCCTTTGTTAGACTCAAAATCAGATTGTATTAATTTGAGACTGAGCGCAGATGAAAAAACTTACCTTACCAAAAGATTTTTTATGGGGCGGCGCAGTAGCGGCGCATCAGGTTGAAGGCGGCTGGAACAAAGGTGGCAAAGGTCCCAGCATTTGCGACGTACTGACCGGTGGCGCACATGGTGTTCCCCGTGAGATCACTCAAGACATTGTGCCCGGCAAGTACTATCCCAACCATGAAGCTGTCGATTTTTACAGTCATTACAAAGAAGACATCAAGCTGTTTGCTGAAATGGGCTTCAAGTGCTTCCGTACCTCTATCGCATGGACTCGTATCTTCCCGCAAGGTGACGAATCACAACCGAACGAAGAAGGTCTGAAGTTCTACGATGATATGTTCGATGAATTGCTCAAATACAACATCGAGCCGGTTATCACGCTTTCCCACTTCGAAATGCCGCTGCATCTGGTTCAACAGTACGGAAGCTGGACCAATCGCAAAGTCGTCGATTTCTTTGTTCGTTTTGCTGAAGTTGTCTTTGAGCGCTACAAGCACAAGGTCAAATATTGGATGACCTTCAATGAGATCAACAACCAGCGCAACTGGCGTGCACCGCTGTTTGGTTATTGCTGTTCCGGTGTAGTGTATACCGAACATGAAAACCCGGAAGAAACCATGTACCAGGTGCTGCATCACCAGTTTATTGCCAGTGCGTTGGCAGTGAAAGCCGCACGCCGCATCAACCCTGAAATGAAAGTCGGTTGCATGCTGGCGATGGTACCGCTGTATCCGTTCTCCTGTAAGCCTGAGGATGTCATGTTCGCGCAGGAATCTATGCGTGAGCGCTATGTTTTCACCGACGTTCAACTGCGCGGCTACTATCCATCATATGTACTGAACGAATGGGAACGCCGCGAATTCAACATCAGGATGGAAGCAGGAGATGAGCAAATCCTGCGTGAAGGGACCTGCGATTATCTCGGCTTTAGCTATTACATGACTAACGCAGTAAAAGCAGAAGGTGGCAGCGGCGATGCAATCTCGGGTTTTGAAGGCAGTGTGCCAAACCCACACGTAAAGGCCTCCGACTGGGGCTGGCAGGTAGATCCAGTTGGGCTGCGCTATGCGTTATGCGAACTGTACGAGCGTTATCAGAAACCGCTGTTTATCGTCGAAAACGGTTTTGGCGCCTACGATAAAGTAGAAGAAGACGGTAGCATCAACGATGACTATCGTATCGACTATCTGCGTGCTCATGTCGAAGAGATGATGAAAGCAGTAACGTATGATGGCGTGGATCTGATGGGCTACACACCGTGGGGCTGCATCGACTGCGTATCATTCACCACCGGCCAGTACAGCAAACGATATGGCTTTATCTATGTGAATAAACACGACGATGGCACCGGCGATATGTCGCGTTCGCGCAAGAAAAGTTTTAACTGGTACAAAGAAGTGATCGCCAGCAACGGCGAAAAACGTTGATTTTTGCCGGATGGCGGCGTAAGCATCTTATCCGGCCTACAGGTTATGCTCCCGTAGACCGGATAAGCGCAGCGCCATCCGGCAATTAAATGCCTACTTCCCGCCCGCCAGCTCCAGAAAACTGCCCGTCACGTAAGAGGCCTTTTCGCTCAACAACCAAACTATCGCCTGCGCGACCTCTTCCGGCTGTCCACCTCGCTGCATCGGCAATATGGATTTCACGCGATCAACCCTTCCTGGCTCTCCACCTGACGCATGCATCTCAGTGTAGATCAGGCCCGGCCGTACGCAGTTTACACGAATCCCCTGTGCCGCCACTTCCAGCGCCAGTCCGGTCGTTAACGAATCCACAGCGCCTTTCGATGCGGCATAATCAACATATTCGAAAGGCGCGCCAAGTCTTGATGCTGCTGAAGAAACATTCACAATCGCCCCACCCTGACCACCGTGTTTTAACGACATCCGTTTTACCGCTTCCCGACAACACAGAAAATAGCCAGTCACATTGGTTGCCAGGACACGATTGATTCGCTCAGCCGTTAGGTTCTCCACTGTGCTCTGCTCAAACAAGATCCCAGCATTATTGACCAGTGCAGCCAATGGTTCGCCTTCGCGGTCAATAGCATCGAACATCGCCACCACCTGACTCTCATCACTGATATCCGCACGCAGAATAAACGCGCGCCCTCCAGCAGCGATGATGCGATTGACCACCTCCGTTGCTGCGCGAATATTATGATGAAAGTTAACCGCAACCGTGTAGCCCTCTTCTGCCAACTGCAACGCTGTTGCCCGTCCAATACCACGACTGCCGCCAGTAACCAGTGCGATTCCCATGCTTTCCTCCAGATATGAAAAGGCCGGGAGGCGGCTTCGCCTTACCCGGCCAGGAAACGGCTTTACTACGCGAAAAAGTTACTGATATTCACTCATCGGTACGCAAGAGCAGAACAGGTTACGGTCACCGTAAACGTCATCGAGACGCTTCACGGTCGGCCAGTATTTGTTCGCGACACCCGCCGGGAAAACAGCGATTTCGCGGCTATAACCGTGAGTCCACTCAGACACCAGTTCATTCTGGGTATGCGGAGAGTTAACCAGCGGATTATCTTCCAGCGGCCACTCACCGACTTTCACGCGCTCGATCTCAGCGCGGATAGCCAGCATCGCATTGATAAAGCGATCCAATTCTACTTTGCTTTCGGATTCCGTTGGTTCGACCATCAGCGTACCCGCAACCGGGAATGACATGGTCGGCGCATGGAAACCATAATCGATCAGACGCTTGGCAATATCCAGTTCGCTGATACCGGTCTCTTCTTTCAGTGGGCGAATGTCGAGAATACATTCATGTGCCACACGGCCATCACGACCAGTATACAGCACCGGATATGCATCCTTCAGACGGCTGGCAATGTAGTTGGCATTAAGAATAGCCACCTGGCTTGCCTGCTTCAGTCCTTCTGCCCCCATCATGCGGATGTACATCCAACTGATTGGCAGAATAGATGCGCTACCGAACGGCGCAGCAGAAACTGCGCCCTGACGGGTGAGCATCCCTTCAATCTGTACCACACTGTGGCCCGGCACGAACGGTGCCAGATGCGATTTAACGCCGATCGGCCCCATACCTGGGCCACCGCCGCCGTGCGGAATGCAGAACGTTTTATGCAGGTTGAGGTGCGATACATCTGCGCCGATAAAGCCTGGCGAAGTGATACCAACCTGGGCGTTCATGTTCGCACCATCAAGGTAAACCTGACCGCCAAACTGATGCACAATTTCACATACTTCACGGATGGTTTCTTCATATACGCCGTGCGTAGACGGATAGGTGACCATGATGCAAGAGAGGTTTTCACCCGCCTGTGCCGCTTTTTCGCGCAGATCGCCAAGATCGATGTTACCGTTCTTATCACACGCAACAACGACGACCTGCATACCTGCCATTTGAGCAGAGGCCGGGTTGGTACCATGCGCAGAAGCCGGGATCAGGCAGATATCACGATGACCTTCATTACGGCTTTCGTGATAATGACGAATTGCCAGCAGGCCAGCATATTCACCCTGTGCGCCGGAGTTCGGCTGCATGCAAACGGCGTCATAACCGGTCAGTTTAACCAGCCAGTCAGACAGTTGACCTATCATCTGGTGATAACCTTCTGCCTGTTCTGGCGGACAGAACGGGTGCAGTTCGGCAAATTCCGGCCAGGTGATTGGAATCATCTCAGCTGCCGCATTTAGCTTCATGGTGCAGGAACCCAGCGGAATCATCGCCTGGTTCAGCGCCAAATCTTTACGCTCCAGCGAGTGCATGTAGCGCATCATTTCGGTTTCACTATGGTAGCGATTAAATACCGGATGGCTGAGGATTGCGTCATCACGCAGCATGCTGTCCTGAATAGAACGGCTGTCGAGCGCTACATCTTTATCCAGCGCGTCGATGTTCAGGCCGTGGCTGTCGCCCAGCAGGACGTTGAACAATTGCACAACATTTTCGCGAGTGGTGGTTTCATCGAGGGTGATACCTACTGCGTTATGAATATCGCTGCGCAAGTTGATTTCAGCCGCTTCAGCACGCGCCAGTACGGCCGCTTTATCAGCCACTTCTACACACAAGGTGTCGAAGTAATGCGCATGTCGCAGCTTCAGCCCTTTCTGTTGCAGACCTGCCGCCAGAATATCGGCCAGGCGGTGGATGCGGTTTGCGATGCGTTTCAGGCCTACCGGACCATGATAAACGGCATACAAGCTGGCGATGTTGGCCAGCAGTACCTGCGAGGTACAAATGTTGGAGTTCGCTTTCTCGCGACGGATATGCTGCTCACGAGTCTGCATCGCCATACGCAGTGCGGTATTGCCCGCCGCATCTTTCGATACGCCGATAATACGGCCAGGCATAGAGCGTTTGAATTCATCTTTAGCAGCAAAGAACGCTGCGTGCGGACCACCGTATCCCATCGGTACGCCGAAACGCTGTGCAGAGCCGAACACAATGTCTGCGCCCTGTTTACCCGGGGCGGTCAGCAGAACCAGCGCCATAAAATCGGCAGCAACGCTGACCACGACCTTACGGGATTTCAAATCAGCAATCAGTTTGCTGTAGTCGTGCACTTCACCGGTAGTACCAACCTGCTGTAACAGCACGCCGAACACATCCTGGTGATCCAGTGCTTTTTCCGCATCATCGACGATAACGTCAAAACCGAAGGTTTGTGCACGGGTACGCACGACATCCAGAGTTTGCGGATGAACATCAGCAGCGACAAAGAAACGGTTGGCGTTTTTCAGCTTACTGATGCGTTTTGCCATCGCCATAGCTTCAGCTGCAGCGGTGGCTTCATCCAGCAGAGATGCGGATGCCATGTCCAGCCCCGTCAGGTCCAGCGTCACCTGCTGGAAGTTCAGCAGCGCTTCCAGACGGCCCTGAGAAACTTCTGGCTGATACGGCGTGTACGCGGTGTACCAGCCCGGGTTTTCCAGCATGTTGCGCAGGATAACCGGCGGCAACTGCACGGCGGTGTAGCCCATGCCAATGTAGGACGTGAAGCGCTTGTTACGCCCGGCGATGGCTTTTAATTCAGCCAGCGCAGCGTATTCGGTCGCCGCCTCGCCCACCTGCGGCGGGGTTGCGAGCTGAATGTCTTTCGGCACAATCTGGCCGATCAGCGCGTTTAACGACTCGGCGCCAACCGCATTCAGCATCTCTTGTTGCTGCGCGGCGTCCGGTCCGATGTGGCGTTCAATGAAAGCGCCGCTGTTTTCAAGCTGGCTTAACGTCTGTGTCATGGGCGATGGTTCCTGAAACGTGCAGTGAATCGTGATTGTCTCTGTCTACGTGCCCGGTGGCGCTAGCGCTTACCGGGCCTACGCATGCTTTGTAGGCCGGATAAGCGCAGCGCCATCCGGCAAAAGCGTATTTACTCGTCTTCTAACAAAGCTTCATATGCGGTCGCATCCAGCAGTGATTCAATCTCACTTTCATCGCTGGCTTTGATTTTGAAGATCCAGCCACCGGCATACGGCTCGCTGTTAACCAGCTCCGGAGAATCGCTGAGTGCATCATTAACCGCAACAATCTCACCGCCGACTGGCGCATAAATATCAGATGCCGCTTTTACGGATTCCGCAACGGCGCAGTCA
This sequence comes from Citrobacter sp. Igbk 17, assembly GCF_028069775.1. Classification (NCBI taxonomy): domain Bacteria; kingdom Pseudomonadati; phylum Pseudomonadota; class Gammaproteobacteria; order Enterobacterales; family Enterobacteriaceae; genus Citrobacter; species Citrobacter sp. Igbk 17. Next base: position 170,049 of record NZ_JANEWI010000003.1, read on the forward strand.
TCACCCGCGCTTACGGTCGTGCCAACGTCAGGCAGATCAACGAAAACCATGTCGCCCAGCAGCTCCTGAGCGTGTTCGGTGATACCAACGGTGTAAGAACCGTCAGCTTCTTTGCGCAACCATTCGTGTTCTTTGCTGTATTTCAGTTCTGCAGGTACGTTGCTCATCAATCAATCTCCAAAAAAGGATGAATTACGCGACGGCTTTGCCGTTACGCACAAAAATAGGTTTAGTGACTTTAACTGGCATTTCGCGGTTACGAATTTGCACAATCGCCGTTTCGCCGATACCCGCCGGAACGCGTGCCAGCGCGATGCTGTAGCCCAACGTTGGGGAGAAGGTTCCGCTGGTGATGATGCCTTCATGCTGGTTGCCCGACGCATCAGTAAAACGCACTGGCAGTTCATTGCGCAGCACACCTTTGTCCGTCATGACCAGGCCGACCAGTTGCTCGTGGCCTTTTTCGCGCTGCATTTCCAGCGCTTCACGACCAATAAAGTCGCGATCGGTCGGTTCCCACGCGATAGTCCAGCCCATATTGGCTGCCAGCGGGGAGATACCTTCATCCATCTCCTGACCATACAGGTTCATACCGGCTTCTAAACGAAGCGTATCACGCGCGCCCAGACCGCAAGGCTGAACACCGGCTTCGACCAGCGCACGCCAGAAATCCGCAGCCTTTTCATTCGGCATGGCAATTTCATATCCCGCTTCACCGGTATAACCCGTGGTCGCGATAAACAAATCACCCGCCTGCGCGCCGAAGAACGGTTTCATACCTTCAACAGCATGGCGTTGTTCGTCAGTAAACAACGTGGCAGCTTTTGCCTGCGCGTTTGGTCCCTGCACCGCGATCAGCGACAGGTCATCGCGAACAGTGATGTCGATGGCGTAAGGTTCAGCGTGTTGGGTAATCCAGGAGAGGTCTTTTTCGCGGGTGGCGGAGTTTACAACGAGGCGGAAGAAATCTTCAGTGAAGTAGTAGACAATCAGGTCATCTATCACGCCGCCCGAAGCATTGAGCATACCGGAGTAAAGGGCTTTACCTGTCTTCGTTAGCTTCGCGACGTCGTTTGCCAGCAGATAGCGCAAGAACTCCCGGGTGCGGCTGCCGCGCAGGTCGACGATGGTCATGTGCGACACATCAAACATACCGGCATCGGTGCGGACAGCATGGTGCTCATCGAGCTGAGAACCGTAATGCAGTGGCATCATCCAGCCATGGAAATCAACCATGCGCGCGCCACATAGCGTGTGTTGTTCGTACAAAGGAGTCTGTTGAGCCATCTTTTCCTCGTTGAATAAGCGGGGCTATCAACTCTTTCGTGGTGAAATCTTCGCCACGAAACCCAGCACCACAGCCGCTCCAGGGGCTGCGACGCAAACGTTCTCTTTGTCCTGAACTTACCACCGAAACAGGCGCTAAACCATAAGGCAAAATTAACCATCACATTAGCTTATGACTAAAAATAGTCAGATCGCCGACAGCATAAAAAACCAGTTAAATGCCATTATGTCAGAACAACAGGCGAAGATAAGTGAAGTTGAGCCGCATCAATCCATATTAAATGTGGAAAAAATGTCAAAAATGGCGTTATGAAAAAAACGTAATATTAAAAAAACTAATGCGAAAAAAGGCGTGGAATTAGATTATTTCAAATGAGAGAGTCATCCCGGCGCGTACGCCGGGAGAGGAAAGTGTGACGGGTTTCAAACTCTTAAGATTGTCCTTACGGACACTCGCGTAGCCACTCAGGAAGATCGTTCAGACCCATCGCCTGGCGGATGAGTTGTGGTTTTACGCCTGGGAGGGTATCGGCCAGTTTCAGACCAATATCACGCAGTAATTTCTTCGCCGGATTTTCCCCGGCAAACAGTTCACGGAACCCCTGCATTCCAGCCAGCATCAGCGCAGCACTGTGCTTGCGGCTACGCTCATAACGGCGCAGATAGAGGTACTGGCCGATGTCTTTCCCCTGACGTTGCAGGCGCTTAAGTTCATCAATCAACTCCGCTGCATCCATAAAACCGAGGTTCACCCCCTGCCCTGCCAGCGGATGGATGGTATGCGCCGCATCCCCTACCAGGGCCATACGATGGGCGGCAAACTGGCGGGCATAGCGTCCCGTCAGCGGAAACGTCTGGCGTTCGCTTTCAAGCTGGCATAACCCCAGACGATTATCGAAAGCGATATTCAGAGCCTGATTGAAATCCTCTGCGCTTGCCTGCTGCATACGTTCAGCGTCCTGCGGCGAGAGAGACCAGACAATAGAGCACAAATGTGGGTCGCTAAGCGGCAGGAACGCCAGGATACCTTCGCCATGAAACGCCTGACGCGCAACCGCACCATGGGCTTCTTGCGTGCGGATCGTCGCCACCAGCGCATGATGACGGTAATCCCAGAACGTCAGCGGAATATCCGCTTTGTTGCGCAGCCACGAGTTTGCACCGTCAGCACCAATCACCAGACGGGCGGTCAGCATGGAGCCATCTTTCAGCGTCAGGAACGCCTCGTTTTCTCCCCAGGCCACCTGCTGTAACTCAGCCGGTGCCATCAGCGAGATATCTGCTGAACGCTGTGCTTTTTGCCACAGTGCGTAGTGAATCACCGAGTTTTCAACGATATGCCCCAAATGGCTGTAACCCATACTCTGGTCATCAAATTCAATGCGTCCAAAGCTGTCTTTATCCCAGACTTCCATGCCGTGGTAGCAGCAAGCGCGACGGGCAACAATATCCGACCATACGCCAAGGCGCGTCAGCAGTTTTTCACTGGCCGCGTTAATTGCCGACACGCGAAGCTGAGGGGGTGCATCCGCCGCCAAAGGCTGTGGAACATGTTGTTCTAACACAGCAACGCGTAATCCGCTGCCCTGCAGGCCGCAGGCAACCGCCAGTCCCACCATGCCGCCACCAACAATTGCTACATCAACACTTTGCACTGTTTGCTCCTGAAAATAGGACAATCAAAAACCGTAGGCCGGATAAGGCAAAGCCGCCATCCGGCATCAATTCCGCGACATTGCCTGATGGCGCTGCGCTTATCAGGCCTACTTCTTTAATTCGGCCTACAGGTCATATTTATCGCGCAACCCAACCGAGGGTCCGCTCCGCCAACGCATCGCACGCGGGTGTAAATAATTCCATTGCTATCAGTCCGGCATTACGCCCAACGACCAACGGAGCCCAGCGATTGGCAAACAGATACACCAGACTGTTGGTGACACCAATCGTTACCTCGCGATCGCGCTGACGGCGCTGTTGATAACGCGACAGCACCGCATAATCGCCCACATCTTCTGCGTCATCCTGGGCCTGAGTCAACGTTTCGGCAAGACTCATGGCATCACGAAGTCCAAGGTTAAAACCTTGTCCGGCAATAGGATGCAGCGTCTGTGCCGCATTACCCACCAGCACCGTACGATGGGTAATCGCTTTCAGCGCGGTTGTTAAAGACAGCGGGTAAGCGTTGCGTTTACCTGCCTGAGTAATACGCCCCAGCCGCCAGCCAAATGCGCGTTGCAGTTCGCGGCAAAACTGTTCATCTGACCAGGACATGATCTCTTCACGCTTCTCCAGCGGATGGCACCACACCAGCGAGCATCGCCCCTCCGCCATTGGCAGCATGGCCAGCGGACCATGCGGCGTGAAACGCTCGTAGGCACGTCCGTCGTGAGGAACGGAAGTCGTGACGTTAGCAATGACGGCCAGTTGTTCATACGGCTGTTGCTGCCAGTCAACCCCACAGGCTGTCGCCAACGCAGAGCGCGTGCCATCTGCAGCCACCAGCAGATGCCCCGTAATCATTTCGCCATTTTCCAGTGTAACATCAACACGTTCTTGCGTGCGCGACACGCTGGCAACACGAGCGGGACAGTGCAATGTGACACCCGGCGCTTTACGCAGCAGCGCAAAAAGACGTAGCCCCACATCGTGCAGTTCTACCACCTGACCGAGCGCTGAAATAGAGTATTCCTGCGCATCCAGCGTTACGAATCCGGCATGCCCACGGTCACTGACGTGTACCGTTTTGATTGCCGTTGCGCAATCGGCAATCGCCTGCCACACGCCAATTCGCGCCAGCTGTTGGCAGGTTCCTGCCGCCAGCGCAATTGCCCGGGCGTCAAATCCCGGGTGGCGATCGGTTTCAGGCTCGCTCGCTTCTATCAGATGAACCGGCAGCGTCCCATGGCTCAACGCTGAAATGGCCAGCGCCAGCGTCGCGCCGACCATGCCGCCACCGACAATAATCACGCTCATTGCAGACGCGCCGCAGCCATCAGGGCTTCAATGTCTTCCGCCTTCTTGACCACACCAGCGGTCAGGTTTTCGTTACCGTCTTCGGTAATAAGGATGTCATCTTCAATACGAATGCCGATACCGCGGTAAGCAGGAGGGACATCGGCATCCGGAGCGATATACAACCCTGGCTCAACCGTGAGTACCATTCCCGGCTCCAGGACACGCGAACGGTCCTGACCATAAACACCGACGTCATGAACATCCAGACCCAGCCAGTGGCTGAGACCATGCATAAAGAAAGGGCGGTGCGCATTATCGGTAATCAACTGATCGACTTCACCGTGCAGGATACCAAGCTTCACCAGGCCGGTAATCATGATGCGCACCACTTCGCCAGTCACCTCCTGAATGGAGGTCCCTGGACGATACAGACGCAGGCTGGTTTCTAACGACTCCAGTACGATGTCGTAGACCTCACGCTGGGCTGGTGTAAATTTGCCGTTAACCGGGAAGGTACGCGTGATATCGCCCGCGTAGCCTTTGTATTCACATCCAGCATCAATCAGCACCAGGTCGCCATCACGCATTTCACTTTCGTTTTCGGTGTAATGCAGGATACAGCCGTTTGCACCGCTGCCAACGATGGTGTTATAGGATGGGTAACGCGCACCATGACGGGTGAATTCGTGATGAATTTCCCCTTCCAGGTGGTACTCAAACATCCCCGGACGGCATTTTTCCATCGCCCGGGTATGCGCCAGTGCGGTAATTTCCCCAGCCCGGCGCATAACAGCAATCTCTTCTGCCGATTTAAACAGGCGCATCTCATGCACCATCGGACGCCAGTCGATAATTGCAGCAGGCGCGTGCAGATTTTGCCGGGAACCTTTACGCAGCTTATCCAGCGCCGTACTGACTATCTCGTCGGCCCAGGCATATTCACCCTGCGCGTGATACACCGCGTCCAGGCCATTGAGCAACAGGTGCAGCTGTTGGTTGATTTCGCTGAAGGCCAGCGCCCGGTCAACGCCCAGTTTTGCCGGGGCTGCATCCTGGCCCAGACGGCGGCCAAACCAGATCTCTGCAGTCAGGTCGCGAACCCGGTTGAACAAAACGCTGTGGTTATGAGTGTCATCACTTTTAATCAGCACCAGCACGGCTTCAGGTTCGTTAAAACCGGTGAAGTACCAGAAATCACTGCTTTGGCGGTACGGGTATTCACTGTCCGCGCTGCGTGTCGCTTCGGGTGCCGCGAAAATTAGCGCGGCGCTGCCAGGCTGCATTTGCGCCAATAATGCCTGGCGACGACGCTGGAATTCTTGCTGAGATATCTCGCTCATCACACTCTCCTTTGCGTTTCGTTCTTAGTGCAGAGTCGGTTTACGGACTTCCGGTGCGGTCGGTTGCTGACGCGTGAATGTGTCATGGCACAGCAATGCAGCAACACGCACATATTCGATGATCTCTTCGAGTGACATTTCCAGCTCTTCCTGATCTTCGTCTTCGTCATAGCCCAACTGGGCGATATTACGCAGATCATCGATCGCTTCGCCGGTTTCACCTGTCACTTTATCGAGCTTCGGTTGTGTCACACCGAGGCCCAGCAAAAAGTGGTTTACCCAGCCAGCCAGTGCATCGGCGCGATCGAACACGCTAACGTCATCGCCTTCAGGCAGATAAAGCTGAAAAAGGAAGCCATCATCTTCCAGCGCATCGCTGGTGGCAGAGTGCATTTTCAGCAGAGCCTGAGCCAGCTCGTGACCGAAAGCCAGACCTTCGTTCGTCAGGTCGTGCAACAGCGGCTGCCATGAGCTGTCGTTGTTGCCACCGCAAATCATCCCGCTGATCAAACCGTGCATTTCAGCGGGGGTCAATCCGGCCCCTTGTTGGTTCAAAAACTGGCTAACTTCGTTGTAACCAGGCATTTCGTTCTGTATAGACATAAGCATTCGTCATCAAAGGGAGGATATTCATGATATGCTACCACTTTGGACCCTGGTGGACCAGAAAAGGGCTTGTATCTTGATACCAGGGTAGCTATAGTGTCGCCCCTTCGCGGACCCACGGTCTGGAGACGAAGGCAGCGCAGTCAATCAGCAGGAAGGTGGCATGTCTGCACAACCCGTCGATATCCAAATATTTGGCCGTTCACTGCGAGTGAATTGCCCGCCTGAACAAAGGGATGCGTTGAATCAGGCTGCGGACGATCTGAATCAGCGATTGCAAGATCTGAAAGTTCGCACTAGAGTCACAAATACTGAGCAGCTGGTTTTCATCGCCGCGTTGAACATCAGCTATGAATTAACTCAGGAAAAAGCGAAGACGCGTGATTACGCGGCGAGCATGGAACAACGTATTCGGATGCTACAACAGACCATCGAACAAGCGTTGCTTGATCAGGGTCGCATAACCGAAAAAACGGGCCAAAACTTTGAATAACACTTTTCGGTTTACTGTGGTAGAGTGACCGTGAAGACAAAATTTCTCTGAGATGTTTGCAAGCGGGCCAGTCCCCTGAGCCGATATTTCATACCACAAGAATGTGGCGCTCCACGGTTGGTGAGCATGCTCGGCCCGTCCGAGAAGCCTTAAAACTGTGACGACGCATTCACCTTGAACCAAGGGTTCAAGGGTTACAGCCTGCGGCGGCATCTCGGAGATTCCCTTCTACCTGGCAACAGCCATGACACTACTTTCTGAACTTCCTTTATCCCGGCAAGAAATACGTCAACTCATTCGGCAACGCCGCCGTGCATTAACGCCTGATCAACAAAGAGATTTCGGCCAGCAAGCCGCGACCAGAATGCTCAGCTATCCCCCTGTTGTACTCGCTCATACCGTGGCGGTATTCCTCTCGTTCGATGGCGAACTCGATACCCAGCCGCTAATAGATCAGCTTTGGCGAGCGGGCAAGCGCGTCTATCTTCCGGTTCTTCATCCCTTCAGCCCCGGTAATTTACTGTTCCTGCACTATCATCCGCACAGCGAGCTGGTCACCAATCGCTTAAAGATCCAGGAACCACGGCTTGATGTACGCGACGTATTGCCGCTGTCACAGCTGGATGTGCTAATTACGCCGCTAGTCGCGTTTGATGAAGACGGGCAAAGACTGGGCATGGGCGGCGGTTTTTACGATCGGACGCTACAAAACTGGCAGCAGCATCAGATCCAACCCGTAGGCTACGCGCACGATTGTCAGCGAGTGGGAAAATTGCCTGTCGAAGAGTGGGATATCCCGCTGCCTGCGGTGGTGACGCCATCCAAAATTTGGGAATGGTAGCCGTTTTTTGCCGATTGACAGCGTCGCTTTTTTGACCTAAATTCCTCGGTGAAGGGTGAGGGAGGCGAACCTCCCTCCTGCGTACTCTCTGTTAATATGCTGGCGTAGCGATGATTAACAGGATTAGCAGCATGATGACGACTCTCATCATCGTCCCTTTCCTTTTTAGAGCCCCTGCTTCGGTAGGGGCTTTCCCGTTTCAGCGCGATGCTGAGCCTCTATCGTAAATTCCTTTTAGTGCTGTACAACACGCAGCACTGCCTTTAGTTGCCAATTGCGGCAAGGCTCGAAAACAGAATGTATGCGTTACAGAAAGAAATTTTGAGGCAGGGAAATCAGAGGAAAGATGGGCAGGTCATCGCCTGCCCATATAGAGGAAATCAGTACAGCAGACGAGCGCGAATGGTTCCCGGCAGGGCTTTCATCGCCTGTAGCGCTTTCTCTGCCACATCTTCATCCGCTTCAATATCGATAACCACGTAACCGACCTGCGCGGACGTCTGCAGATACTGCGCGGCAATGTTGACACCCTGCTCGGCAAAAATCTGGTTCAGCGCGGTCAGTACGCCTGGGCGGTTTTCGTGAATGTGCATCAGACGACGACCACCGTGCAGCGGCAGCGAAACTTCCGGGAAGTTAACGGCAGACAGCGTAGAGCCATTGTCGGAATACTTCGTCAGTTTACCCGCCACTTCCAGGCCGATGTTTTCCTGCGCTTCCAGCGTGGAACCACCGATATGCGGCGTCAGGATCACGTTATCAAAATCACACAGCGGCGAGGTGAACGGATCGCTGTTAGATGCAGGCTCCGTTGGGAAGACGTCGATGGCCGCTCCCGCCAGATGTTTCGTTGCCAGCGCATCACACAGCGCAGGAATATCGACAACCGTTCCACGTGCAGCGTTGATCAGCAGTGCGCCTGGTTTCATCAGCGCAATCTCATGCGCGCCCATCAGATTTTTGGTGGAGGCGTTTTCCGGCACGTGGAGGCTGACCACATCGCTCATATTCAGCAGGTCGGAAAGATGCTGTACCTGCGTGGCGTTGCCCAGCGGCAGTTTATTTTCAATATCATAGAAATAAACGTGCATCCCCAGCGATTCAGCCAGAATACCCAACTGAGTACCAATGTGGCCGTAGCCGATGATCCCCAGTTTTTTGCCACGCGCTTCAAAAGAGCCGGTAGCCAGTTTATTCCACACGCCGCGGTGCGCTTTGGCGTTCGCTTCCGGCACGCCGCGTAGCAGTAGTAGCAGTTCGCCAATCACCAGTTCGGCAACGGAACGTGTGTTAGAGAATGGCGCGTTAAACACGGGGATCCCGCGTTTTGCCGCCGCGCTCAGATCAACCTGATTGGTGCCAATGCAGAAGCAGCCAATCGCGACCAGTTTCTCTGCGGCGTCAATCACATCTTCAGTCAGATGGGTTCGGGATCGCAGGCCAATGAAGTGGGCATCACGGATGGACTCTTTCAGCTGTTCAGTGTCCAGAGCGCCTTTATGAAACTCAATGTTGGTATAACCTGCTGCACGAAGGTTTTCGAGTGCTTTTTGGTGCACACCTTCAACCAGCAGAAATTTAATCTTATCTTTCTCCAGTGATACCTTTGCCATTTCCCGACCCTGTCTTTTTTTGTTCAAACTGATGTGTTGTGTGTGGGATTTTCATCCTCCTCTTCAACATATCAAAAAATAATATTGCGGCAATATGAACGTTTGCGTCGTCATGCTGAGGAAATGTCATTCAGCGGGAATTGTCAGAGGAAAATACTGGCGATAACTTTTTCTTTGGAGGGATCGGCAGGACAATATTATAAACGTGACACAAGTCACCAAATTTGCCCTGCCAAAATTTTTTTAACAGGAGAAGACTCTCCCGTCAGATCATTTTACGATAGTTTTCACGCCGTCCGGTGTGCCAATCAGCGCCACATCGGCACCACGATTGGCGAACAGACCCACGGTTACTACGCCCGGAATCGCATTGATGGCGTTTTCCATGGCCACGGCGTCAAGGATCTCCAGGCCGTGCACATCCAGGATCACGTTACCATTGTCAGTGACCACCCCCTGACGATATTCAGGGCGACCACCCAACTTCACCAGTTGACGCGCGACTGCGCTACGCGCCATTGGGATCACTTCCACCGGCAGCGGGAAGTTGCCAAGAATATCGACTTCTTTGGACGCGTCCGCGATGCAGATAAATTTCTTCGCCACGGAAGCAATGATCTTTTCACGCGTCAGCGCTGCGCCGCCGCCTTTGATCATCTGCATATGGCCGTTGATTTCATCCGCGCCATCAACGTATACGCCGAGGCTGTCCACTTCGTTAAGATCGAATACGTGGATACCAAGGCTTTTCAGTTTTTCAGTCGAGGCGTCCGAGCTGGACACTGCGCCTTCAATCTGACCTTTCATTGTGCCCAGCGCATCAATAAAGTGTGCGGCTGTTGAACCGGTACCTACGCCCACAATGGTGCCGGGCTGTACATACTGAAGTGCCGCCCATCCTACTGCTTTTTTCAGTTCATCCTGCGTCATGATCGTTTCGCCTGTGGTGTGAATATGGTGGGAAAATTCACGCGCATTATAGAACATTGTGCAGAAAAATGTTCCCACACCCGCAAGCTGGCGGCGGATTTCGTCTTTACCCAACCTAAAATTGTGTCATAGTGCAGAACAAGCAAAAATTTCAGGAGTGCGTCAGAGCAATGAAACGTCCGGACTACAGAACACTACAAGCACTGGATGCGGTTATTCGTGAACGAGGATTTGAGCGCGCAGCGCAAAAGCTGTGCATCACGCAATCCGCGGTTTCACAGCGCATAAAACAGCTTGAGAATATGTTCGGACAACCGCTGCTGGTGCGTACCGTCCCCCCGCGCCCTACCGAACAAGGACAAAAACTTCTGGCCCTGTTGCGCCAGGTTGAACTGCTGGAAGATGAGTGGCTGGGTGATGAACAAACCGGATCCACGCCACTGCTGCTCTCTCTGGCAGTGAACGCCGACAGCCTGGCAACCTGGTTACTTCCGGCGCTGGCGCCGGTACTGGCCAATTCACCGATTCGTCTGAACCTGCAGGTTGAAGATGAAACCCGGACCCAGGAACGTCTGCGCCGGGGTGAAGTTGTGGGTGCGGTGAGTATCCAGCATCAGGCGCTGCCAAGCTGCCTGGTGGATAAGCTCGGTGCGCTCGACTATCTTTTTGTTGGCTCCAAAGCGTTTGCCGAACGCTACTTCCCTAATGGTGTTACCCGCTCCGCCCTGCTGAAAGCACCAGCAGTGGCTTTTGACCACCTCGACGATATGCACCAGGCCTTCCTGCAGCAGAACTTCGATTTGCCGCCGGGTAGTGTGCCATGCCACATAGTTAACTCATCCGAAGCCTTCGTTCAGCTGGCGCGTCAGGGCACGACTTGTTGTATGATCCCTCACCTGCAAATTGAAAAAGAGCTGGAAAGCGGTGAGCTTATCGACTTAACGCCGGGACTGTTCCAGCGCCGGATGCTCTACTGGCATCGCTTTGCACCGGAAAGCCGCATGATGCGCAACGTCACCGACGCTCTGCTGGCTTACGGTCACAACGTGCTGCGCCAGGATTAAACTGTTTATAGCCTCTGAGTGCCGGATGGCGGCGTAACGCCTTATCCGGCCTCCCCCTCTTACCGCTTTTTCATGTTATTCATACCACGTCTTTGAAATACATCACAAAACCAAACACACCATGCGGCAAAAAACGACGCCCTGTTGGCTATTTTTTGCTGGCGACAAGCTGACGGAAAAAGCTCACCGTATTCGTAAAGATTCAACTTATTGCGTAATACGGAGCAAAAAATGGCAAACGTACAGGAGTGGCAAACACTCGCCAATAAAGAACTCAGTCGCCGGGAAAAAACCGTCGAATCTCTGGAAAGACAAACGGCGGAAGGGATTGCCATCAAGCCGCTGTATACCGAGGCCGATCTCGATAATCTGGAAGTAACAGGTACTCTCCCCGGCCTGCCGCCTTACGTGCGCGGCCCACGCGCCACTATGTATACCGCGCAGCCGTGGACCATTCGCCAGTACGCCGGTTTCTCAACTGCTAAAGAGTCGAATGCGTTTTATCGCCGCAACCTCGCTGCCGGACAAAAGGGGCTCTCCGTCGCGTTTGATCTTGCCACTCATCGTGGCTATGACTCTGACAACCCGCGCGTGGCGGGTGACGTCGGCAAAGCGGGCGTAGCGATCGATACCGTCGAAGATATGAAGATACTATTCGACCAGATCCCGCTGGATAAGATGTCGGTATCAATGACCATGAACGGCGCAGTGCTGCCGGTACTGGCGTTTTACATCGTCGCTGCAGAAGAACAAGGCGTAACGCCGGAACAGCTCACCGGGACCATTCAGAACGATATTCTGAAAGAATACCTGTGTCGCAACACCTACATTTATCCGCCAAAACCTTCGATGCGCATTATCGCCGACATCATCGCCTGGTGTTCTGGCAACATGCCACGCTTTAATACCATCAGCATCAGCGGCTACCACATGGGCGAAGCCGGCGCGAACTGCGTGCAGCAGGTGGCATTTACGTTGGCTGACGGTATTGAATACATCAAAGCCGCACTCTCTGCAGGATTGAAAATTGATGACTTTGCCCCGCGCCTGTCATTCTTCTTCGGTATCGGCATGGATCTGTTCATGAACGTCGCCATGTTGCGCGCAGCGCGTTATTTGTGGAGCGAAGCGGTCAGCAGTTTTGGCGCGACCAACCCGAAATCCTTAGCCCTGCGCACCCACTGTCAGACATCCGGCTGGAGCCTGACCGAGCAGGATCCGTACAACAACGTCATTCGCACCACCATCGAAGCACTCGGTGCCACACTCGGCGGTACACAGTCTTTGCATACCAACGCCTTTGATGAAGCGCTCGGCCTGCCCACTGATTTCTCCGCGCGCATTGCGCGCAATACGCAGATCATCATTCAGGAAGAATCGGAGATCTGCCGCACCGTCGATCCGCTGGCCGGATCGTATTACGTCGAATCGCTCACCGATCACATCGTTAAGCAGGCACGCACGATCATCAAACAGATCGATGAAGTCGGCGGCATGGCGAAAGCGATCGAAGCCGGGTTGCCGAAACGGATGATCGAAGAAGCCTCGGCACGTGAACAATCGCTGATCGACCAGGGCAAGCGCGTCATCGTTGGCGTGAACAAGTACAAGCTGGATAAAGAAGACGAGACGTCGGTGCTGGAGATCGACAACGTGAAGGTGCGTAACGAGCAGATTGCTTCGTTGCAGCATATCCGCGCAACGCGTGACAATGATGCCGTCAAAACTGCACTGTCAGCGCTGACCCACGCCGCACAGCACAATGAAAACCTGTTGGCCGCGGCGATTAACGCCGCCCGTGTTCGCGCCACGCTGGGTGAAATCTCCGACGCGCTGGAGGTTGCCTTTGACCGCTATCTGGTTCCCAGCCAGTGCGTTACCGGCGTGATTGCGCAAAGCTATCACCAGTCTGATAAATCCGCCGATGAGTTTGACGCTATCGTTGCGCAAACGGAGCAATTTCTGGCTGAGCATGGCCGTCGCCCGCGCATTCTAATCGCCAAGATGGGCCAGGACGGCCACGATCGCGGCGCGAAGGTGATCGCCAGCGCCTACTCCGATCTCGGATTCGATGTTGATCTCAGCCCGATGTTCTCCACACCGGAAGAGATTGCCCGCCTGGCCGTAGAAAACGATGTGCATGTGATTGGTGCATCATCACTGGCAGCAGGTCATAAAACGCTAATCCCGGAACTGGTCACCGCGCTCAAAAACTGGGGGCGCGAAGATATTTGCGTGGTCGCGGGAGGGGTTATCCCGCCGCAGGATTACGCCTTCCTGCACGAGCATGGCGTGGCAGCCATTTATGGCCCAGGTACGCCAATGCTCGACAGCGTCCGCGATGTGTTAACCCGCATTAGCCAACATCATGATTAACGCCGCCACGCTTGAGGATACCGTCCGGCGCCTGCGCCTGGGTGAGCGCGCCACGCTCGCGCAGGCGATGACGCTGGTCGAAAGTAGCCACCCGCGCCACCAGCCGCTGAGTACGCAATTACTGGACGCCATTATGCCGTTCACCGGTCATGCCTTACGTCTGGGTATTACCGGTACGCCGGGTGCAGGAAAAAGCACCTTTCTGGAAGCGTTCGGTATGCTGTTGATCCGCCACGGATTGCGGGTAGCAGTTATTGCCGTTGATCCCAGCAGCCCGGTTAGCGGCGGCAGTATTCTTGGCGATAAAACCAGGATGAACGAGCTGGCACGCGCAGAATCCGCGTTCATTCGCCCGGTGCCTTCCGGCGGGCATTTAGGCGGCGCCAGCCAGCGCGCGCGTGAGTTAATGCTGCTGTGCGAAGCGGCGGGCTTTGACGTGGTGATTGTGGAAACCGTCGGTGTCGGGCAGTCCGAAACCGAAGTGGCCCGGATGGTTGATTGTTTTATCTCGTTGCAGATTGCCGGTGGCGGTGACGATCTACAGGGCATCAAGAAAGGGATTATGGAGATGGCTGACCTGATCGTAATCAACAAAGATGATGGTGATAACCGCAGCAACGTCGCCATTACCCGCCACATGTATCAATCCGCCCTGCATATTCTGCGCCACAAGTATGACGAGTGGCAGCCGCAGGTTCTGACCTGTAGTGCGCTCGAAAAGCGAGGCATCGAGGAAATCTGGCAGACGATAACCGACTTCAAAACGCGTCTTACCACCAGCGGTCGGCTGGAAAAAGTGCGTCAACAACAGGCAGTTGAGTGGATACAGAAACAAGCTGAAGAAGAAGCGCTGCATCTGCTGTTTGCCTGTGCGGACTTCGACCACTACTTCCAGCAAACGCTACAGTCCGTGAAAAACAATGATCTTTCGCCGCGCACCGGGCTGCGACACATCAGCGAATTTATCCAGCATCATTACTTTGAATAAAGAGAACATTATGTCTTATCAATACGTCAACGTTGTCATCATCCAGAAAGTCGCGGTCATTGAATTCAACTATGCCCGCAAGCTCAATGCCCTGAGCAAAGTATTTATCGACGATCTGATACAGGCGCTGAGCGATCTCAATCGTCCGGAAATTCGCTGCATTATTCTGCGCGCACCAAGCGGGGCAAAAGTGTTCTCTGCCGGGCATGACATTCATGAACTCCCAACCGGACGTCGCGATCCCCTCTCCTATGACGATCCGCTGCGTCAGATAACCCGCATGATCCAAAAATACCCGAAACCCGTGATTTCCATGGTTGAAGGCAGCGTCTGGGGTGGTGCATTTGAAATGATCATGAGCTCCGATCTGATTATCTCCGCTGAAACGTCCACCTTTTCGATGACGCCAGTCAACCTTGGTGTGCCCTATAATCTGGTGGGCATCCACAACCTGACCCGTGATGCAGGCTTTCACATCGTGAAAGAGCTGATTTTTACCGCCTCGCCCATTACAGCACAACGCGCCATGGCCGTCGGGATCCTTAACCATGTCGTCCCCGTCGACGAACTGGAAGATTTCACTTTGCAAATGGCGCACCACATCTCAGAAAAAGCGCCACTGGCGATCGCCGTTATCAAAGAAGAGCTACGCGTGCTGGGTGAAGCACACACCATGAATTCCGACGAGTTCGAGCGTATTCAGGGTATGCGTCGCGCGGTGTACGACAGCGAGGACTATCAGGAAGGGATGAATGCGTTTATGGAAAAACGTAAACCGAATTTTGTCGGCCACTAATTGCGGTCAGAGAAAGGAGAGAGCCATGAAACGGATGAGCGCTGAAGAAGCGGCAGAAATTATCCAACACGATGATATGGTGGCATTTAGCGGATTCACACCAGCAGGCTCACCAAAAGCATTGCCGACAGCGCTTGCCCGACGCGCCTGCGAACAGCATCAGGCCGGGCAGCCCTTTCAGATTCGCTTGCTGACTGGGGCGTCAATCGGCGCTGCCGCTGACGATGCATTATCAGAGGCAGATGCCGTTTCCTGGCGTGCGCCTTATCAAACCTCCTCCGGCCTGCGCGAGAAAATTAACCAGGGCCAGGTGAGGTTTGTCGATCTCCATCTGAGTGAGGTTGCGCAGATGGTCAATTACGGCTTTTTTGGCGAGATCGATATTGCCGTTATTGAAGCTTCAGCCATCGCGCCAGATGGACGGATTTGGCTCACAAGCGGGATAGGCAATGCGCCAACCTGGCTGCTGCGGGCAAAAAAAGTGGTAATCGAACTGAACCACTACCATAACCCGCGCGTAGCAGAGCTTGCCGACATTGTTATTCCAGGCGCACCACCACGGCGGAACAGCGTGCCCATTTTTCATACCATGGATCGTGTCGGGACACAGTGCGTGCAGATAGACCCGAAAAAGGTCGTTGCGATAGTGGATACCGAACTGCCAGATGCCGGTAATGCGTCAGATAAAACCAACCCGGTCAGCCAACAAATAGCCGATAACGTGGTCACCTTTCTGCTGGCAGAAATGGCGCACAAGCGAATTCCACCTGAGTTTTTGCCCCTTCAGAGTGGCGTTGGCAATATCAATAACGCAGTGATGGCGCGACTGGGTGAGAACCCGGATATCCCGCCCTTTATGATGTATTCAGAGGTGTTGCAGGAATCGGTGGTGTATCTGCTGGAAACAGGGAAAGTAACCGGTGCCAGCGCCTCAAGCCTGACGATTTCCGCCCCATCGCTGCAGAAGATCTACGACAACATGGATTTCTTCACCAGCAGGATAGTGTTGCGCCCGCAGGAGATCTCCAATAACCCGGAGATTATCCGTCGTCTGGGGGTGATTGCGCTTAATGTCGGCCTGGAGTTTGATATCTATGGTCATGCTAACTCCACGCATGTCGCGGGGGTCAATCTGATGAACGGTATTGGCGGCAGCGGCGATTTCGAACGTAACGCCTATCTGTCGATCTTTATGGCTCCGTCGATCGCCAAAGGCGGGAAAATATCCACTATTGTGCCGATGTGCAGCCATGTCGATCACAGCGAACATAGCGTGAAAGTGATTGTCACTGAACAGGGCATTGCCGATCTGCGCGGGTTATCTCCTCTGCAACGGGCACATACCATCATCGACAACTGTGCTCATCCCCTGTACCGGGACTACCTGCACCACTATCTGGAAAAAGCGCCCGGCGGGCATATTCATCACGATCTCAGTCATGCCTTTGATCTGCATCGCAATCTTATCGAGACCGGTTCCATGCTGGGTTAAGTTGCCGTACCGTCACGATCCTCAGCGATATGCTGCAGCATTGTGGCGGTGTAGCGATGGTTTTTCAGCGAATACAGAAACTCCTGCATGTACATTGGGCTGCCGGGAGCATCGAAATATTTCAACTTGGCCGGATTCACTAGTCGCCATGCAAAATGCGGGATGACCGTCAGAAACTGCCCCCGCTCCACGGCGCTGATCTTGGCCATAAAACTGTACGGGCGATAGATAATCGTCGGGTTGATCCCACAGGGACGCATGTAAGCATCCAGCATCGCCTCAAAGTTGGCGCGATTCTGGAAGCGCATCTGCAACCAGGGCAGCTCACGCAGCAAATCCTGTGGTTGTTTTTCTTCGTAACGCCGGGATACCAGAAACCCCAGGCGTAACGGCGGTAATTCACTTACTGCCAGATTATCCAGCTCTTGCACCCGGGGAGACACATGTTGCGGCGAGATAATAAAATCAAGTTGTCGGTCGAACAGATTATCAATCACCCCATTTTCACTGAACTCGACAGCCTGGGCGCTGATACCATCGTACTTATCGCCAAGGCTAATCAGCTGGTCAAAAATAATGGTTGGGTAGGTGTTGTCGATGCCGATGACGATTTCCCGCGAGCGACGAGAGGCATTATGGATTTCGTTATCAATAGCAGATAGCCGCTGATAGACGGGAAATAATTTCTGATACAGCTCCTGACCGGCTTTGTTCAGACTGATGTTGTTATCTTTACGGGTAAACAGCGTATAGCCGATTTGATCTTCCAGTGCAGCAATGCTTTTGCCAAACGGCGATGCGGTCATGTGTATTTTTTCTGCCGCTCTGGCGATGTTATTCGTTTGCGCCAGCAGAATAAAATTGCGCATCTTTTTCGAGATAAAAATATCCATAGTCACCTCATAAAATCACTACGGCATATCCTCATCAAGACAAAAAAAAGACTCGCGATGCAGTCGCATTTTTACAGTTGTTCACAGAAAAAACCCGGCGGATAAGCCGGGTCTGAAAAGATTACTGCGTTTTGGCAGGCGCTGCTGCTGGCTGACCCGCCGCGGGTTCGATCTGGAAGACCACATCAACCTGATCGTCAAACTGAATGACCGGCTGTTCGTAGGTTTCCTGAGCCGATGCAGCAGGTGCCGCGTCTGCCTTCATCATCCGTACCATCGGGCTCGGCTGATAATTGGAAACGTGGTAGCGCACACTGTACACCGGGCCAAGTTTGCTATTGAAGCCCGCCGCCAGCTGTTCAGCCTGATGAATGGCATCATCAATTGCGGCTTTACGCGCCTTGTCTTTGTAGGTATCTGGCTGAGCCACACCCAGCGATACCGAGCGGATCTCATTCAGACCCGCTTTCAGCGCGCCATCCAACAGGGCGTTCAGCTTATCCAACTGACGCAGCGTAACCTCAACAGTACGTACCGCACGGTAGCCTTTCAGTACGCTTTTACCATTCTGGTAGTCGTAGTCCGGCTGTGTACGCAGATTGGCGGCGCTAATATCTTTCTTCGCTATCTGGTTTTGCTCAAGGAAGGAAAGATACTGCGCCACACGCTCGTCGGCTTGCTTTTTCGCAGATGCTGCATCCTTCGCCGCTACGTTCACTTCAATTGCCAGAGTGGCAATATCAGGTGTCGCATCGACGCTTGCCGTTCCGGAAGTCACGATGTGTGGTCCATTGGGCAATTCGTTTGCCTGTACCGATAGTGCGCTGAATCCGACTAATGCCGCCAGGGCGATGACTTTGAACTTCACTGTCGTTCCTCCATGTTACATATACCCCTAAACTCAGGGCGCATGCAGGCAAGCTTAGCCGATCTCGCCGCATTGTCCATCAGACAACACTTAGTTGAACAGCGCATGAACGTGCGCAACACCTTCTTTTGCCAGCTGAAAAGCGATAAACCACATCACTAATCCCACCAGCGTATTGATAATGCGCTGGGCTTTAGCAGTACGCAGACGCGGGGCCAGCCAGGCTGCCAGCAGTGCCAGACCAAAGAACCACAGGAACGATGCGCTGACGGTTCCCAGTGCAAACCAGCGCTTAGGTTCCACGTCCAGTTGGCCGCCAAGGCTGCCCAGGACCACAAAAGTATCCAAATAGACATGTGGGTTTAGCCAGGTCACCGCCAGCATGGTGGCGATGATTTTCCAGCGGCCCTGCTTCATCACCTCGGCACTAGCCAGCTCCAGGTTACTGCTCATCGCCGTTTTTAACGCTCCAAAGCCATACCAGAGCAAAAACGCCACCCCACCCCAGGTCACCAGCGCCATCAACCACGGCGACTGCATCAACAAGGCACTCCCCCCAAAGATACCGGCACAGATCAGCACTAAGTCGCTGATAGCGCAAAGTAAGGCAATCATGATGTGATACTGGCGACGAATACCCTGATTCATCACAAAAGCGTTCTGCGGTCCAAGTGGAAGGATCATGGCCGCACCAAGCGCAAGACCTTGAAAATAATAAGATATCACGTTATTTATCCCGAGCTATTTCTCTTAAGCGAAGACTATAGCGCGGGAAAATCATTAGCGGAAATTGATAATATTAATCAGGGATAAGAGGAATTAATACCTGGGGAGAAAATGCCGGATGGCGGCTTGTGCCTGATCCGGCCTACAGTATAGAAATCTGAGTAGGCCGGATAAGCGAAGCGCCATCCGGCACCGTAGTACGGAAAAGATTACTCGGCCGCGCGCTCTTTCACGCGCTTAAAATTCACATCCATCTGCGGATATGGGAAGCTGATACCGTTGGCATCGAACTCACGTTTAATACGCTCCAGCACATCCCAGTAGACACTTTGCAGGTCGCCGCTGTTACTCCAGACACGTACCACAAAGTTAATGGAGGAAGCCCCTAGCTCATTCAGACGCACCGTCATTTCTCGATCTTTCAGGATACGATCATCAGACTGGATGATATCGGTAAGGATTTTCTTCACCTGATCGATATCGGAATCGTAGGCTACACCGATAATAAATTCGTTACGGCGAACCGGTTCACGAGAGAAGTTGATGATATTCCCGGCGATGATTTTGCCGTTTGGGATCACAACAATCTTGCCATCCACGGTACGCATGGTAGTGGAGAATATCTGCACGTTAAGCACGGTTCCGGCTACGCCGCCGAGGTCAACATACTCACTCGCACGGAACGGGCGGAACATCACCAGCAGTACGCCAGCGGCAAGGTTCGACAACGAACCTTGTAATGCCAGACCAACGGCTAAACCTGCCGCACCGAGAACGGCAATCACCGAAGCCGTCTGCACCCCAACGCGTCCGAGGGCGGCAATCAGCGTGAACGCAATGATCCCGTAGCGCACCAGCGCAGAGAGGAAGTCGGCTACGGTCGCATCAATCTTACGCGCTACCATCAGGCGGTTAACCGTGTTCGAAACGATTCGCGCCACAATCATACCGATAATAACAATGGCGATGGCCGCAACGATGTTGACGGCATAGCTCAGCAGCAGTTCCTGGTTGCGGACCAGCCAGGTGCCCGCACCGTTTATGCTGTCGACAACATTCAAATCTTCCATTTACTATTCCTTTTTTGCTTACCCAAACGGGAGAAATAAAGCCACCCCACCGGGGCGGGCAACCTGACAAGGGTAAACAATAAACCCGAATTTTGCCAAACAGATCACAGAATTCTCTGTCAGCAGCACATTGAAATGGCAATAAAAAAGGCCCGCATATGCGGGCCTCATGTCACGTAGAACGGCGTAAATTACAGAACGTCAACCGCGTTCAGTTCTTTGAAAGCCTGTTCCAGACGGGTGATCATGGTTGCCTGACCAGCACGCAGCCATACGCGCGGATCGTAGTATTTCTTGTTCGGCTGATCTTCGCCTTTCGGGTTGCCCAGCTGACCCTGCAGGTAAGCTTCGTTGGCTTTGTAGTAGTTCAGAACGCCTTCCCAGGTAGCCCATTGGGTATCGGTATCGATGTTCATTTTCACTACACCGTAGCTTACGGAGTCTTTGATTTCCTGAGCAGTAGAACCGGAACCGCCGTGGAACACGAAGTTCAGGCTGTTGTGCGGCAGGTTATGTTTCTTAGAAACATAGTCCTGAGAATCGCGCAGGATGGTCGGAGTCAGAACCACGTTGCCTGGCTTGTACACACCGTGTACGTTACCGAAGGAAGCAGCGATGGTGAAACGCGGGCTGATTTTGCTCAGCTCGGTGTACGCATAATCAACGTCTTCCGGCTGGGTGTACAGGGCAGAAGCGTCCATGTGGCTGTTGTCCACGCCGTCTTCTTCACCACCGGTGCAACCCAGTTCGATTTCCAGAGTCATGCCCATTTTGGACATACGCGCCAGATATTTGGAGCAGATTTCGATGTTCTCTTCCAGAGATTCTTCAGACAGGTCGATCATGTGAGAAGAGAACAGCGGTTTGCCCGTTGCAGCAAAGTGTTTTTCACCCGCGTCCAGCAGACCGTCGATCCACGGCAGCAGTTTCTTCGCGCAGTGGTCAGTGTGCAGGATAACCGGAACACCGTAGTGTTCAGCCATCTGGTGAACGTGATGTGCGCCAGAGATAGCACCCAGGATTGCAGCGCCCTGAGGAACGTCGGACTTCACGCCTTTACCCGCGATGAAAGAAGCACCACCGTTGGAGAACTGTACGATTACCGGCGCTTTAACTTTTGCAGCGGTTTCCAGAACGGCGTTAATGGAGTCGGTACCAACGCAGTTAACAGCTGGCAGAGCAAAGTTGTTTTCTTTAGCTACCTGGAAAACTTTCTGAACGTCGTCGCCAGTGATGACGCCCGGTTTTACGAAATCAAAAATTTTAGACATGTTACGTAGTCCTGTATCTGTATCTTCGACCGTTGAAGAAGGTTCGCGAGCGTTTAAGCGCGCTGAAAAACAGGCGGGTCACCCCGCCTGAACTGAATTACTTCTTAGCGCGCTCTTCGAGCATCGCTACTGCTGGCAGGACTTTGCCTTCCACGAATTCGAGGAATGCGCCGCCGCCAGTAGAGATGTAGGAGATTTTGTCAGCAATACCGAACAGGTCGATTGCTGCCAGGGTGTCACCGCCGCCTGCGATAGAGAACGCTTCGCTGTCTGCGATCGCGTTAGCAACGATTTCAGTACCTTTGCGGAAGTTCGGGAATTCAAACACACCAACCGGGCCGTTCCACAGAATGGTTTTCGCATTCTTCAGGATGTCAGCCAGTTGCTGTGCAGAAGCATCGCCGATATCCAGAATCTGCTCGTCTTCTTTCACATCGCTAACGGATTTCAGCGTAGCCGGTGCAGTTTCAGAGAATTCAGTCGCTACGCGAACGTCAGTCGGAACCGGGATGTCACAAGTGGTCAGCAGACGCTTAGCTTCATCAACCAGGTCAGCTTCGTACAGAGATTTACCCACGTTGTGGCCTTGAGCGGCAACGAAGGTGTTGGCGATACCACCGCCTACGATCAGCTGGTCGGCGATTTTAGACAGGGAGTCCAGAACAGTCAGTTTGGTAGAAACTTTAGAACCACCAACAATAGCCACCATCGGACGAGCCGGTTCTTTCAGTGCTTTACCCAGTGCATCCAGCTCAGCAGCCAGCAGCGGACCCGCACACGCTACATCAGCGAATTTACCGATACCGTGAGTGGAAGCCTGTGCACGGTGAGCCGTGCCGAAAGCGTCCATGACGAATACGTCGCACAGTGCAGCATATTTTTTGGACAGCGCTTCGTCGTCTTTCTTCTCGCCTTTGTTGAAGCGAACGTTTTCCAGAACAACCAGTTCACCGGCAGCGACTTCAACGCCGTCCAGGTAATCTTTTACCAGGCGAACCGGAGCAGACAGTTTGTCTTTCAGGTAGTTAACAACCGGCAGCAGAGAGAATTCTTCGTTGTACTCGCCTTCGGTAGGACGACCCAGGTGGGAAGTTACCATCACTTTTGCACCCTGCTTCAGGGCCAGCTCGATGGTTGGCAGAGAGGCACGAATACGCGCATCGCTGGTTACTTTCCCTTCTTTAACTGGTACGTTCAGATCCGCACGGATAAAAACACGTTTACCAGCAAGATCCAGATCGGTCATCTTAATTACAGACATGGTGAATCCTCTCGTTGATTCTTAAAGTTTTGCAAGCGCTCACGCGCCTTACCTGAAACCAATAGCAGCCATCGCTAACGTTGTGTCGAGCATACGGTTAGCAAAGCCCCATTCATTATCGCACCAGACCAGGGTCTTGATCAGGTGAGCCCCACTCACGCGCGTTTGCGTACCATCAACGATGGCACTGTGCGGGTCGTGGTTAAAATCTACAGAGACCAACGGTAATTCCGTATAGTCAACTATACCATGAAATGCACCTTGTGCTGCTTTTTGCAGCAACTGGTTGACTTCACTGGCTTTTACCGGTTTTTTCACCGTCACGCTTAAGTCGATCGCCGTCACATTAATGGTCGGTACACGTACTGCAATCGCTTCAAAACGATCGTTAAATTGCGGAAAAATTCGTGTGATACCTGCCGCCAGTTTGGTATCAACCGGGATGATCGACTGGCTAGCCGCTCGCGTGCGACGCAGGTCGGGATGATAGGCATCAATAACCTGCTGATCGTGCATCGCGGAGTGGATCGTCGTGACGGTACCAGACTCGATGCCATAAGCATCATCCAGCAATTTAATGACGGGAATTATACAATTCGTGGTGCAGGAGGCGTTGGAGACGATCCGGTGCTCAGCGCGCAGTTGATCCTGGTTAACGCCAAACACAACGGTTGCGTCGATGTCGTGACTGCCAGGATGTGAAAAGAGCACTTTTTTAGCACCAGCGGCAATGTGCGCCTCGCCGTGTTCGCGGTTGCCGAAGACACCTGTGCAGTCCAGCACAACGTCGACGCCCAATTCACGCCACGGAAGCGCATCAAGGGTTCGCTCATGCAGAATGCGAATCGCGTCATCGCCAACGATGAGCTGGTCACGTTCCTGACGAACATCCCAGGCAAAACGCCCATGGCTGGTGTCATATTTCAACAAATGCGCCATGCCTGCGGCATCCGCCAGTTCGTTGATAGCCACCACGGTGATTTCCGCCCGACGCCCGGATTCATACAAAGCACGAACCACGTTACGTCCGATGCGACCGAAACCATTAATCGCTACGCGTACGGTCATAGGTCTCCTGCAAGGATTTCTCAGAAACGATGTGGCTGACAGAGTAATGCAGCAAACCGCTCAGGGAAACCTTACCTGTCGCAAACTGCGACTAATTGATTAATTGTCGAACATTTAATCGACTGAAACGCTTCAGCTAGAATAAGCGAAACAAGGAATAAAAGGAATGATTGTCCAGCAACAGAACACAGTTATCTGACTTGCGTCACATTTTAAAGCCCTTCAGTGCTAAATTTATTCCATATTCCAGAATTGCGAATAAGCGTAGCAAGATTATTTCGTTGCCGTGTCACAAATCCTGATTTATATCAGAAAGCTCCCTAACCTGCGTCTATATTATCAGCGCTACGTCCGAGTCTCGGAGTCCCTCAATAATGGCTACATTCAATCCTCAATCATCTGAAGTTCGCTTTCATGCGCTGCGTTTGTTACCCGGTCAGGAAGTCTTTTCTCAGCTACATGCCTTTGTCCAACAACACCAGTTGCAGGCGGCATGGATAGCAGGTTGTACCGGAAGCCTGACCAACGTCGCGTTACGCTACGCCGGACGTGAAGAAACCACATTACTCACCGGTACCTGGGAAGTCATCTCCCTGAACGGCACGCTGGAACTTACTGGCGAACACCTCCATCTTGCGGTGTCCGATCCACAAGGCGCCATGCTGGGGGGCCACATGATGGCAGGCTGTACTGTGCGAACCACACTGGAACTGGTCATTGGCGAGCTAACAAGTCTGGCATTTAGTCGTCAACCCTGCGCCGTTTCCGGTTATGACGAACTGGTTATTTCATCCCGCTAACGCTTCACCTAAAAGAGGTCTTCTATGGCGCGTCGCCAATTTTCCAGCCAGTCTCTGGTTCTGATTGTCATTGCTATCGCTATCAACATGGTCGGGGGGCAGCTTATCAGTATGTTGAAATTGCCCATTTTTCTCGACTCCATTGGCACCTTAATTAGCGCGGTACTGTTAGGCCCGGTTGTGGGGATGTTGACCGGCTTGCTCACGAATCTGCTGTGGGGACTGCTGACCGATCCAATTGCCGCCGCCTTCGCTCCCGTAGCGATGGTTATCGGCCTGGTTGCCGGTTGGCTGGCGCGGGCTGGCTGGTTTCGCACCTTACCCAAAGTGGTCGTCAGCGGCGTGATCATCACCTTGGCCGTCACGCTTGTTGCCGTGCCTATCCGCACCACGTTGTTTGGTGGCGTCACCGGCAGCGGTGCTGATTTATTTGTCGCCTGGATGCATTCCGTCGGCCAGAACCTGGTTGAATCTGTTGCTATCACGGTGCTCAGTGCGAATCTGGTCGATAAAATTCTGACGGCGGTGATCGTCTGGGTACTGCTGCGTCAGCTTCCGTTACGCACGACTCGTCATTTTCCAACGATGTCTGCTGTACGCTAAATGCATCCGTTTACGTCGTTAGCGCTGTGGGCGCTCGCCGCCTGCACCACACTCCTGTTACCAGCAGGAGTACCACTTAGCCTGTACAGCACAGCAACCTTTCTCTGCTTGCTGTGTATGAGGGCGACACGACCGCGGGCGAAGTATGTCGTATGGCTGGTGATCCCCTTCGGCCTGGGGCTGTGGCTGGTACATGGCGGATGGCTTACCGAATGGATCAGTGGGCGACCACGCGAACCCGAGCGTTGGACAAATGCCATTACGCTCTGGCTACGGATCCTGGCCATCGTATCCACGTCACAACTATGGATGCAGTACGTTCCGGTCTCACGATTTATGCGCGCCCTGTTTGCTTCCCGTCTGCCACCAGGTGTGGCCTACCTGTTTGCAGGGCCATTACTGGTCGTCGAACAGCTAAAACATCAGTTAGCGATTATTCATGAAGCCCAGCGCGCACGCGGCGTGCCGTTGGATGAGGGCTGGCACCAACGTTTACGTGCCATGCCCGCATTGATTGTGCCTCTTACCCATAATGCGCTCAACGATCTGGTTGTACGCGGTGCGGCGTTGGATATGCGGGGGTTTCGCCTGCATCGTACACGTACCACGCTGTGGGCACCGCCAGACAGCACCGTCCAGCGCCTGGCACGCTACGCCATGGTCGTACTGATGGTGGTCGAAACAGGAGTCTGGATATGGTTACGTTAGAACAGTTTTGCTATCTTCCGGCGCATGCCACACGTCCGCCCGCCCTCTTCAATTTCCACTACGCTGACCCCGGTATGGTGGCTATCTTTGGCGATAATGGCAGCGGAAAAAGTACACTGGCGCAACTGATAGCAGGCTGGTACCCCGATTTTCTTCCCGGGAAGATCGAAGGTAAAGGAACACTGCTGGGCAATCCTGTCGGACAATTGTCGCTTGTTGAACAATCATGCACCATCCAACTTGTACAACAATCACCTTATCTGCAACTGTCCGGTTGTACTTTTAGCGTTGAGGAAGAAGTGGCATTTGGCCCGGAAAACCTCTGTCTGGACGGGGCTGAAATTATGCGTCGAATTGACGCTGCGCTCACACTGACAGCATGTCAGCCACTACGTCATCGCCATCCAGGATCGCTTTCCGGTGGCGAAACCCAACGGGTGGTGATTGCCAGTGCACTCGCCATGCAGCCGAAGATATTGATTCTCGATGAAGCGTTCAGCCGCCTGACGGCACAGGCAACAACGATGCTACTGGAGCGACTGCAACAATGGGCACAGGAACATCAAGCATTGATTGTGTTGTTCGAGCGCAATCATTCCCCTTTTCTCAGCTACTGCCAGCAGGCGTGGCGACTGCATGACGGAGCACTCTCGCCAATATGCTAACGCTTAACCAGGTCAGCTATCGCTGGCCGAACGCCGCCGATGACTGCTTGCGCACTATCTCGCTTGAACTCAGAGAAGGGGAATGGCTGGCCTTAACAGGCGATAATGGTGCCGGAAAATCCACATTGCTGCGCGTCATGGCCGGACTACTGTCCCCTTCGTCCGGCACAATCACCCTGCAGAGCCGTCCGATTGCGCAACTAAAAAACCGGGAGCGTGCTAAATCGCTCGGCGTCCTGTTTCAGGAAGCTGAAAATCAACTCTTTCATAGCAAGGTGGCAGAGGAAGTGGCTTTCGGATTGCGATTGCAGAAGCGCCCTGCAACAGAAATTGCGCAACGCACTGCAGCCGCACTGCAACTCTGCCAGTTAGAAGACGTTGCCGATGCCCATCCACTGGATTTGCATACCGCGCAGCGTCGCATGGTCGCTGTTGCCAGTCTGGAGGCTATTGCACCCGCCATTTTGCTGCTTGATGAGCCCAGCCGGGATTTTGACGCACGCTGGCTGGGCGTATTCGAAAATTGGCTTGCGGTGTGTCGCGCACGAGGAACCAGCGTCGTCGCGATAAGTCATGATCCGGCGTTTTCACAGCGCCACTTTTCACGCATGGTGCGGCTCGAGTCCGGGCATTTGTACCCGGAACGGCTCTGATAAGCAAAAAAAACGGGCCGCCTAAGCGACCCGTTTTATCTGTAATCGTAATTACAGCAGTTCTTTTGCTTTCGCGACGACGTTGTCGACGGTAAAGCCGAACTCTTCAAACAGCAGTTCTGCCGGTGCAGATTCACCGAAGGTGGTCATCCCGACGATTGCGCCATTCAGGCCCACGTATTTGAACCAGTAGTCAGCGATACCGGCTTCAATTGCCACACGCGCAGAGACCGCTTTCGGCAGTACGGATTCGCGGTAAGCGGCATCCTGCTTATCGAAAGCATCAGTAGACGGCATGGATACCACGCGCGCTTTCACGCCTTCAGCAGTCAGTTTGTCCCATGCAGCCACCGCCAGCTCAACTTCAGAGCCGGTCGCGATGAAGATCAGTTCCGGCTGACCGGCACAGTCTTTCAGCACGTAGCCGCCGCGAGCGATGTTCGCCAGCTGTTCTGCAGTACGTTCCTGCTGCGCCAGGTTCTGACGGGAGAGGATCAGCGCGGTCGGGCCGTCCTGACGCTCAACACCGTATTTCCACGCCACAGCGGATTCAACCTGGTCACACGGACGCCATGTGCTCATGTTCGGGGTCACACGCAGAGAAGCGACCTGCTCTACCGGCTGGTGAGTCGGGCCATCTTCGCCCAGACCGATGGAGTCGTGGGTGTAGACCATGACCTGACGCTGTTTCATCAGCGCAGCCATACGCACCGCGTTACGGGCATATTCCACGAACATCAGGAAGGTGGAGGTGTACGGCAGGAAACCACCGTGCAAAGAGATACCGTTGGCGATAGCGGTCATACCGAATTCACGTACACCGTAATGGATGTAGTTACCGGCAGCATCTTCGTTAATCGCTTTAGAGCCAGACCAGATAGTCAGGTTTGATGGCGCCAGGTCGGCAGAGCCACCAAGGAATTCAGGCAGCAACGGACCAAACGCTTCAATCGCGTTCTGGGATGCTTTACGGCTGGCGATTTTGGACGGGTTCGCCTGCAGCTTAGCAATGAATTCGTTCGCTTTCGCGTCGAAATCAGACGGCATTTCGCCTTTCATACGACGGGTGAACTCAGCGGCTTCCTGCGGGAAGGCTTTTGCATAAGCAGCGAACTTCTCGTTCCATGCCGCTTCTTTTGCCTGACCGGCTTCTTTCGCATCCCACTGCGCGTAAATATCAGACGGGATTTCAAACGGCGCGTATTTCCAGCCAAGCTGTTCGCGGGTCAGCGCGATCTCAGCATCGCCCAGCGGCGCACCGTGAGAGTCATGGGTGCCAGCTTTGTTCGGGGAACCGAAACCGATGATGGTTTTGCACATCAGCAGGGACGGTTTATCGGTGACCGCACGGGCTTCTTCAACGGCGCGCTTAATCGCGTCAGCATCGTGACCATCAACGCCACGAACCACATGCCAGCCGTAAGCTTCAAAACGCTTCGCGGTGTCATCGGTGAACCAGCCTTCAACGTGACCATCGATGGAGATACCGTTGTCATCGTAGAACGCCACCAGTTTGCCCAGCTTCAGCGTACCAGCCAGGGAGCATACCTCGTGAGAGATACCTTCCATCATGCAGCCGTCGCCCATGAACGCATAAGTGAAGTGGTTAACAATGTCGTGGCCCGGACGGTTAAACTGCGCCGCCAGTGTTTTTTCAGCAATAGCCATACCCACTGCATTCGCAATACCCTGACCCAAAGGACCTGTCGTGGTTTCCACACCTGCGGTGTAACCGACTTCCGGGTGTCCCGGGGTTTTGGAGTGCAGCTGACGGAAGTTCTGCAGCTCGGACATCGGCAGATCGTAGCCGGTGAGGTGCAGCAGACTATAAATCAGCATGGAGCCGTGGCCGTTGGACAGCACGAAGCGGTCACGGTCAGCCCAGGACGGGTTAGTCGGGTTGTGGTTCAGGAAATCACGCCACAGGACTTCGGCAATGTCAGCCATACCCATCGGGGCACCCGGGTGACCGGATTTGGCTTTCTGTACTGCGTCCATGCTCAGCGCACGAATAGCATTGGCAAGCTCTTTACGTGAGGACATTTTGACTCCAGATCGGATAATGAAGGCCGTGCCCTTAACGACTTGACGACAGAGCGTTTTGGGCTACGCCGGAAAAAAGTGCCAACAATGTAACCCAAGCCGCGTGTCATGTACATGGAGCATCCTTTTACTGTTTCAGAAATCTCTGGATCATGCGCGCATGTTGCGCAATCTACTCGCCCGCTTATTGTTCTTTTCTTTATACTTAGGCTGAGCGTCGGTTTACCTGCAAACGACGCAATTTTTAGAATAATCCTGACTTTGTGCGGAAGAGAAAACATGAAAATTCGCGCTTTACTGCTTGCTATGAGCATGGCGACGGCATTGACCGGTTGCCAGAATATGGACTCCAATGGACTGCTTTCTTCTGGCGCAGAGGCTTTTCAGGCCTACAGCCTGAGCGATGCTCAGGTGAAAGCGCTCAGCGATCAGGCCTGTAAGGATATGGACAGCAAAGCTACCATAGCCCCAACTGGCAGCGAATATGCGACGCGTCTTAGCAAAATCGCCACTGCGCTTGGCGACAACATTAACGGTCAGCCAGTGAACTACAAAGTCTATATGGCGAAAGATGTGAATGCCTTTGCCATGGCAAACGGCTGTATCCGCGTGTACAGCGGCCTGATGGATATGATGACGGATAACGAAGTTGAAGCAGTCATCGGCCACGAAATGGGTCACGTTGCGCTGGGTCACGTGAAAAAAGGTATGCAGGTTGCGCTAGGAACCAACGCCGTGCGTGCTGCGGCGGCATCTGCGGGCGGCATCGTCGGCAGCCTGTCGCAATCACAACTGGGCGATCTTGGTGAGAAACTGGTGAATTCACAGTTCTCTCAACGCCAGGAATCCGAAGCAGATGATTACTCGTATGATTTGTTGCGCAAGCGCGGCATCAACCCGGCGGGTTTAGCCACCAGCTTTGAGAAACTGGCAAAACTGGAGGCAGGACGTCAAAGCTCAATGTTTGACGATCACCCGGCATCCGCAGAACGTGCGCAACATATTCGCGATCGCATGAGCGCGGACGGGATCAAATAACCGTTAATCGTGCCGGATGCGGCGTTGCCTTTCCGGCCTACAGCGGGTGAATACCTGTAGGCCGGATAAGCGCAGCGCCATCCGGCAAAAACAACTTATTCGCCTTTTTTGGCCGCCTGGATATACAGCATTTCCAGCGCTAACGTTGCTGCGGCCAGTGCGGTGATCTCTGACTGATCGTAAGCCGGAGCCACTTCTACAACGTCCATGCCGACGATGTTCAGATCTTTCATACCACGTACCAGTTTGATTGCACGATCGGAAGTCAGACCGCCGATTACCGGCGTACCGGTACCTGGGGCAAACGCAGGATCCAGGCAGTCGATATCAAAGGTCAGGTATACCGGCATATCACCAACTACCTGCTTAACCTGCGCAATGATGTCATCCACACTGCGATCGTTCACCTGGCAGGCATCCAGTACGGTAAAGCCGTTGTCTTTATCGAATTCGGTACGAATACCAATCTGCACAGAGTGATTCGGATCGATCAGCCCTTCGTTCGGCGCAGTGTAGAACATCGTGCCGTGGTCAAATTCACAACCGTTGGCGTAGGTGTCGGTATGCGCATCAAAGTGCACCAGCGCCATTTTGCCAAAGTGCTTCGCGTGAGCGCGCAGCAGCGGCAGTGTGACAAAGTGGTCACCACCAAAAGAGAGCATGCGCTTACCAGCAGAAAGCAGCTTCTCAGCATGCGCCTGCAGCTTTTCACTCATTTCACGGGCATCGCCAAACGCGTAAACCAGATCGCCGCAGTCCACGACGTTCAAACGTTCGCGCATATCGAAATTCCACGGGAAACGGTTGTGTTCCCAGGCCAGGTTAGTGGAAACCTGACGGATCGCCGCCGGACCATGACGCCCGCCCGCACGACCAGATGTTGCCATATCAAATGGTACGCCGGTGATTACCCAGTCGGCATCACTGTCGTATGGCATGAAGTTCATCGGCAGACGCAAAAAACCAAAGGCGTTAGAAACCAGGGAGTTGTCGTATTGATGACCTAAGGTGCTCATGTACTGACCTCTTATAAAATCGGTGAAAAAAAATCCCCTCCGCGTCGTTAAGCCCGACGAGGAAGGGATTGATTTACGTGACTACTTGTATGGGCGAATTATCGCCGTTAATTTGTACGGATTCAAGTGAGCGCCGTAAATGCCGCCCTCTCTGAATCTGACTGCCGGATGGCGATTTCGCCTTATCCGGCCTACTTTCGTAGCTCCGGTAAGCGCAACACCACTGAGCATTTACCGTTACTCGTCTTCGAGATAGGTATATCCGTACAGCCCTGCTTCGAACTCTTCGAGGAACTGCTGCTGCAACTCCGCATCCAGATCGGTGTTTTTCACCTGATCACGGAACTGCGTCAGCAGAGTATTCGGGTCCAACTGCACGTACTGCAGCATGTCTGCCACAGTATCGCCCTCGTCAGACAACTCAACTTCGACACTGCCATCAGGGAAGACAAACACGTCAACCGCTTCGGTATCACCGAACAGGTTGTGCATGTTACCGAGGATCTCCTGATAAGCCCCCACCATAAAGAAGCCCAGCATCGGCGGGTTCTCCGGATCGTACTCCGGCATCGGCATGGTGGTGGCAATTCCGTCGCCGTCAACGTAATGGTCGATAGCACCATCGGAATCACAGGTAATGTCCAGCAGAACCGCCCGGCGTTCAGGGGCCTGGTTCAACCCTTCCAGCGGCATCACCGGGAACAACTGATCGATACCCCACGCATCCGGCATCGACTGGAACAGAGAGAAGTTGACGTAAATCTTATCCGCCATACGCTCCTGCAGCTCGTCGATAATCGGACGATGCGCGCGGTTGCTCGGGTCGAGTTGTTTCTGCACTTCGTGACACATATTCAGATAGAGCTGTTCAGCCCATGCGCGTTCCTGCAGGCTAAAAGTGCCTGAAGAGTAGCCGACGTGAATATCGTGCAAGTCCATCTGGCTATCGTGCAACCATTCACGTAACGAGCGACGGGTAC
Source organism: Citrobacter sp. Igbk 17 (assembly GCF_028069775.1). Lineage (NCBI taxonomy): Bacteria > Pseudomonadati > Pseudomonadota > Gammaproteobacteria > Enterobacterales > Enterobacteriaceae > Citrobacter > Citrobacter sp. Igbk 17. Next base: position 202,493 of record NZ_JANEWI010000003.1, read on the forward strand.
CCGGCTCGTGCATCTCCTGCCACGTTTCCCACATACTTTGCAGGGCGCGCGGAGCATCTTCAGCCGGAGGTGTGGCTTCGGTGTGTTCGCTACGTTCAACGCCGATAATGTTCGACACCAGTACGGTATGGTGTGCAGTAACAGCACGTCCAGATTCGGTGATCACCGTCGGGTGCGGCAAGCCATGTTCTTCACAGGCATCGCCAATCGCCCAGATAATGTTGTTGGCGTATTCGTTCAGCCCGTAGTTCACAGAGCAGTCGGACTGCGAGCGGGTCCCTTCATAGTCCACACCCAGACCACCACCCACATCGAAGCACTGGATATTTACGCCAAGTTTATGCAGTTCAACGTAGAAACGGGCTGATTCACGTACGCCGGTAGCGATATCGCGAATGTTCGCCATCTGCGAACCAAGGTGGAAATGCAGCAGTTGAATGCTATCCAGACGACCGCGCTCGCGCAGAATTTCCACCAGTTGCAGCACCTGGTTTGCCGCCAGGCCAAACTTGGATTTCTCGCCGCCGGAAGACTGCCATTTACCGGACCCCTGGGAGGCCAGACGTGCACGAACACCGAGGCGTGGCACGACGTTCAGGCGCTCGGCTTCTTCCAGCACGATGGCGATTTCAGACATCTTCTCGATAACCAGATAGACCTTATGGCCCATCTTCTCACCGACCAGCGCCAGGCGAATGTATTCGCGGTCTTTATAGCCGTTACAGACAATCACGCTACGGGTCATACCCGCGTGCGCCAGTACCGCCATCAGTTCCGCTTTCGAACCCGCTTCCAGACCTAACGGTTCGCCAGAGTGGATCAGCGATTCAATAACACGGCGATGCTGGTTAACTTTGATCGGGTAAACCAGGAAGTAGTCGCCGTTGTAGCCGTATGATTCACGTGCACGTTTGAACGCCGCGTTAATCGAGCGCAGACGATGCTGCAGGATCTGCGGGAAGCAAAACAGCGCAGGCAGACGTTGCCCCTGTGCTTCACGGGCTTTTACCAGTTCGGCGAGATCGACACGCGCTTCTGGGACGTCAGGGTCCGGGCACACGCTAATGTGGCCTAATTCATTGACGTCGTAATAATTATTACCCCACCAGGCAATATTGTATGTACGCAGCATCTTGCTGGCTTCCTGGGAACTCATTGCAACCTCCTGCATGGAGCGTAGTACACCCTGTCCGCCCGCTGACGAAGGCGAACCCATGAAAATGTCGTCAGACATAGCGAACCTCAGATTTTATTAACAAGTGTAAAACAGTTGACTACTATCGCAATCCGAAGAGGCGATAACAACCCATAAACAGGCAGATTTTCCAGCAGATAGTGCTGACGCTCCGACTGTGCGACCGGTTTCTTTTTCATATCATTGTAAACACGTAACCGAACTTAATGCTGACGGTTCGGCGAAACCACGAGAAAACTCTTGTTTACCAAGAGCGCCCTTGTTCAGTCCTTAGTGACCGTAGCCGGCCCTGGAGTCCTGAGAAGCGCCGAGATGGGTATAACATCGGCAGGTATGCAAGATGCAGATTACGGGGGACATATGTACACCAGAACGGTGTGACAGATTCAGCAGAATACAACGGTTCATTATCTCGTATCACCTCCACGGCTGCTCCTGACGGAACGAACCCACAAGCCAAAGCTAAAGTTTTAGCCCGGCTGGAAGTGGCAACACGATGAAAACGTCGTGTGCTTTTGTCTATCCTAAATAATTCGAGTTGCTGGAAGGCGGCAACGCAGGGAGTCCCCGGGAGCTTACATGAGTAAGTGACTGGGGCGAGCGAGTACTGCCAACGCACATGCAACTTGAAGTATGACGGATATGAGCCGCGCGCCGCGTTTTATACCGATAAGAAGGTCAAAATGCAAAAGATAAATATGCACATTGCCAGCACCGTCAGGAAAAATTTCCAGTTACATTTTCAGTACAATGCGACCTTAATCAAAAAAAGCTGGAAATCAGGCGAAGAAGTATCCTAAAATAGCCGTCCAGATGTTAATCCATCTATACCGATTAACACTCAGACTGCCAGTGTCCGTCATCTGCAGACTCATGGTAGAATCTTCTACACATGGCTATTCCACTCGACAGTTTGAGCTAACCAAATATTCCTTAGGTGAAATTAAATATGGCAAAACACCTTTTTACGTCCGAGTCCGTATCAGAAGGGCATCCTGACAAAATCGCTGACCAAATCTCTGATGCCGTGCTGGATGCAATCCTCGAGCAGGATCCGAAAGCACGCGTAGCCTGCGAAACCTACGTCAAAACCGGTATGGTTTTAGTTGGCGGCGAGATCACTACCAGCGCTTGGGTAGATATCGAAGAGATCACGCGTAACACGGTTCGCGAAATTGGCTATGTGCATTCCGACATGGGCTTTGACGCCAACTCTTGCGCAGTTCTGAGCGCCATCGGTAAGCAGTCTCCGGATATCAACCAGGGTGTTGACCGCGCGGATCCGCTGGAACAAGGCGCTGGCGACCAGGGTCTGATGTTTGGTTATGCAACCAATGAAACCGACGTGCTGATGCCTGCGCCAATCACCTACGCGCATCGTCTGGTACAGCGTCAGGCTGAAGTACGCAAAAACGGTACTCTGCCGTGGCTGCGTCCGGATGCAAAAAGCCAGGTCACTTTCCAGTATGACGACGGTAAAATTGTCGGTATTGATGCCGTGGTTCTGTCGACTCAGCACGCTGAAGATATCGACCAGAAATCTCTGCAAGAAGCCGTCATGGAAGAGATCATCAAACCGGTACTGCCGACCGAATGGCTGACCGCTGCGACCAAATTCTTCATCAACCCGACGGGGCGTTTTGTGATCGGCGGCCCAATGGGCGACTGCGGTCTGACTGGTCGTAAAATCATCGTTGATACCTACGGCGGCATGGCCCGTCACGGTGGCGGTGCATTCTCCGGTAAAGATCCGTCTAAAGTTGACCGTTCTGCGGCCTACGCTGCACGTTATGTGGCAAAAAATATCGTCGCTGCAGGTCTGGCAGACCGTTGTGAGATTCAGGTTTCCTACGCTATCGGTGTAGCTGAACCGACCTCTATCATGGTTGAAACCTTTGGTACCGAAAAAGTACCTTCAGAGCAGTTGACCCTGCTGGTGCGCGAGTTCTTCGATCTGCGTCCATACGGTCTGATTCAGATGCTGGATCTGCTGCACCCGATCTACAAAGAAACCGCAGCTTACGGTCACTTTGGTCGTGAACATTTCCCATGGGAAAAAACCGACAAAGCGCAACTGCTGCGTGACGCTGCCGGTCTGAAGTAATTTACTGAAGACTGTCCGCTTATTAAGACCAGCCTCGTGCTGGTCTTTTTTTTATTCCCCTATTCTCCTCCAACACCTCGTCACCTGAACAATACAGTGAATCATCTCTTTCAATAAAAATGAAAGCGATTACACATCACCGCTTTTCTATCCACAACGAGTTAACATCTCTTTTCCGCCGCGACTGCATCACTGTTACATCACTTTTCAGGATTGTCTTAATTCCAGGCAATCAGCCATATTTAATCGCATTATAAAATGTTAACTTTCAAATAGTTAACTAATAAGCGTGATGAATGTTAGTGTAACCGATTACACTAATGTGATGTGATTCGCATTTTTTTACCCCGTACTCACCTACCCTTAACATCAACAAAACTAGTTACCCAACCGGAGGGCATCATGCCTGACTATAAAAAAGCGGGGCGTTCCAACAAAGCCATGACATTCTTTGTCTGCTTCCTTGCAGCCCTGGCAGGATTACTTTTTGGCCTGGATATCGGTGTTATTGCTGGTGCTTTACCTTTCATCACCGATGAGTTCCAAATTACTGCACACACTCAGGAATGGGTGGTGAGTTCCATGATGTTTGGTGCAGCAGTCGGTGCTGTCGGTAGCGGCTGGCTCTCTTTCAAACTGGGTCGTAAAAAAAGCCTGATGATCGGTGCCATCCTGTTTGTTGCCGGCTCACTGTTCTCCGCAGCGGCGCCTAACGTGGAAGTACTGTTGGTTTCTCGCGTACTGTTGGGTCTGGCTGTCGGCGTTGCGTCTTACACCGCGCCGCTTTATCTGTCCGAAATCGCGCCGGAAAAAATTCGCGGCAGCATGATCTCCATGTATCAGTTGATGATCACCATTGGGATCCTTGGTGCCTATCTGTCCGATACCGCGTTTAGCTACAGTGGCGCATGGCGCTGGATGCTGGGCGTGATCATCATCCCGGCGTTGTTACTGCTGGTTGGCGTTATCTTCCTGCCAGACAGCCCGCGCTGGTTCGCGGCTAAACGTCGCTTTGTCGATGCCGAGCGCGTCCTGTTGCGCCTGCGTGATACCAGTGCAGAAGCTAAGCGCGAGCTGGATGAGATTCGTGAAAGCCTGCAGGTAAAACAGAGTGGCTGGGCGCTGTTTAAAGAAAACAGCAACTTCCGTCGCGCGGTGTTCCTGGGCGTACTGTTACAGGTGATGCAGCAGTTCACCGGGATGAACGTCATCATGTACTACGCGCCAAAAATCTTTGAACTGGCGGGTTATACCAATACCACTGAACAGATGTGGGGGACCGTTATTGTCGGTCTGACTAACGTGCTGGCAACCTTTATCGCCATTGGCCTGGTTGACCGTTGGGGACGTAAACCTACGCTGATCCTCGGCTTTATCGTGATGGCCGTCGGTATGGGCGTACTGGGCACGATGATGCACGTAGGCATTCACTCGGCAGCCGCTCAATACTTCGCGGTGCTGATGCTGCTAATGTTTATTGTTGGCTTCGCCATGAGCGCCGGTCCGCTGATTTGGGTGCTGTGCTCTGAAATTCAGCCGCTGAAAGGCCGCGATTTCGGTATCACCTGCTCTACCGCAACCAACTGGATTGCCAACATGATTGTCGGCGCAACCTTCCTGACGATGCTGAATTCGCTGGGCAGCGCCAACACCTTCTGGGTCTACGGTGGCCTGAACGTACTGTTCATCTTCCTGACCCTGTGGCTGATTCCGGAAACCAAAAACGTCTCTTTGGAACACATCGAACGTAACCTGATGAAAGGTCGTAAACTGCGCGAAATTGGCGCGCACGATTAATCATCTCATTGCTTCCTCCCGCCGGGAGGAAGCCTTCTTCTTGCAGTCCCTTCCCTGTCGCACTATCCTCTGGCGTTATGAAAACCACCCGTCTTCCCATCGCTATCCAGCAAGCCGTTATGCGCAGCCTGCGGGAAAAACTCGCACAGGCCAATCTTAAGCTCGAGCGTAATTACCCGGAACCTAAGCTGGTGTATCAACAGCGCGGCACCGCTGCAGGCACCGCGTGGTTACAAACCTACGAAATCCGCCTCAATCCGGTACTGCTGATGGAGAATGTCGACGCGTTCGTGAATGAGGTAGTTCCACATGAACTGGCGCATTTGCTGGTGTGGAAGCACTTTGGCCGCGTACCGCCACACGGCAAAGAATGGAAATGGATGATGGAGAGCGTGCTGGGCGTTCCAGCCCGACGCACGCATCAGTTTGAACTGCAATCCATACAACGCAAGACCTTTACCTACCGCTGTAAGTGCCGGGAACACCAGCTGACGGTCCGCCGCCATAACCGCGTTGTACGCGGTGAAGCCACCTACCGCTGCGTCCACTGCGGTGAGCCGCTGATTGCAGAATAATCATCAGAATTATCAGGAACTTTTCTGATCTAACTGATTGCATACAGGAATAACTTTCGCTACGTTGCGGGCTCGTTTTGACACGGAGTTCGTGATGTACCGTAATCTTTCTTTTGCAGCGGCCCTGTTAGCCGCTGCGTTTTCAGGCCCGGTTTTAGCCGAAGGCATCAACAGTTTTTCTCAGGCAAAAGCAGCGGGCGTCAAGGTTAACGCCGATGCGCCGGGCGACTTCTACTGTGGTTGTAAGATTAACTGGCAAGGCAAAAAAGGGGTCGTGGACCTCGAATCTTGCGGTTACAAAGTGCGAAAAAATGAAAACCGAGCCAGCCGAATTGAGTGGGAGCACGTGGTTCCTGCATGGCAATTTGGCCATCAGCGCCAGTGCTGGCAGGAGGGTGGGCGTAAAAACTGCGCCAAAGATCCGGTCTATCGCAAGATGGAAAGCGATATGCATAACCTGCAGCCGGCAGTAGGTGAAGTCAATGGCGATCGCGCAAACTTCATGTACAGCCAGTGGAACGGCGGCGAAGGCCAATATGGACAGTGCGCCATGAAAGTCGACTTCAAAGAGAAAGTTGCCGAGCCGCCAGCGCGCGCCCGTGGCGCCATTGCTCGTACCTATTTTTACATGCGCGACCAGTACGATCTCACACTCTCCCGCCAACAAACCCAGCTTTTTAACGCCTGGAATAAGCAGTATCCGGTAACCGACTGGGAGTGTGAACGTGATGAGCGTATTGCAAAGGTACAGGGTAACCATAATCCATATGTGCAACGCGCTTGCCAGGCACAAAAGAGCTAACCTACACTAGCGTCAATATTTTTAACCATGCCCTGGCCTTAAATAGCTCAGGGCCATGACGCGGATGTTTAACTATGCGCATTCCCCGCATTTATCACCCTGAGCCAATCACTTCCGGTAGCCAAATTTCACTGTGTGAGGATGCCGCCAATCATATTGGTCGCGTACTACGCATGGGCCCCGGCCAGGCCCTGCAGCTATTTGACGGCAGTAATCAGGTATTTGACGCCGAAATCACCCATGCCAGTAAGAAAAGCGTGGACGTGAAGGTTATTAACGCCGAACTCGACGATCGTGAATCACCGTTGCATATCCATCTTGGACAAGTCATGTCACGTGGCGAAAAAATGGAATTCACTATCCAGAAATCGATCGAACTGGGTGTAAGCCTCATTACGCCACTTTTTTCTGAGCGCTGCGGCGTTAAACTGGACAGTGAACGCCTGAACAAGAAACTCCAGCAGTGGCAGAAAATTGCCATTGCCGCCTGCGAACAATGCGGTCGTAACCGGGTACCTGAAATTCGCCCGGCAATGGTTCTGGAAGCATGGTGCGCTGAACAAGACGAAGGGTTGAAGTTGAACCTGCACCCACGCGCCAGCGCCAGCATTAATACACTGCCGCTACCCGTAGAGCGTATCCGCTTGCTGATTGGCCCGGAGGGTGGGCTGTCGGCAGATGAAATTGCCATGACCGCACGTTATCAGTTTACTGATATCCTGTTAGGACCTCGCGTTCTGCGTACAGAGACAACTGCGCTCACCGCCATTACCGCGCTTCAGGTGCGTTTTGGCGATCTGGGCTAAGGCATAAACGGAGAAGAACATGATTAAGCTCGGCATCGTGATGGATCCCATCACAAGCATCAACATCAAGAAAGATTCCAGTTTTGCTATGCTGCTGGAAGCACAACGTCGTGGTTATGAACTTCACTATATGGAGATGGCCGATCTTTATCTGGAAAACGGGGAAGCCCGCGCCCGTACGCGTACTCTGAGCGTCGAGCAGAACTACGACAAATGGTATGAGTTCAACAACGAACAGGATCTCCCGCTGGCAGATCTGGACGTCATCCTGATGCGTAAGGATCCCCCGTTTGATACTGAGTTCATCTACGCAACCTACATTCTGGAACGTGCAGAAGAACAAGGGACGCTGATCGTTAACAAGCCGCAGAGTCTGCGTGATTGCAACGAAAAGCTGTTCACCGCCTGGTTCGCCGACCTGACACCGGAAACGCTGGTCACGCGTAACAAGGCACAGCTGAAAGCCTTCTGGCAAAAGCACAACGATATTATTCTTAAACCGCTGGATGGTATGGGCGGCGCATCTATCTTCCGTGTGAAGGAAGGCGATCCGAACCTCGGCGTGATTGCTGAAACGCTGACCGAGCACGGTACCCGCTACTGCATGGCGCAGAACTATCTGCCAGCAATTAAAGACGGCGACAAACGTGTCCTGGTAGTCGATGGCGAACCTGTACCGTATTGCCTGGCGCGCATTCCGCAGGGTGGAGAAACCCGAGGCAACCTGGCTGCCGGTGGTCGTGGCGAACCGCGCCCATTAACCGACAGTGACTGGGAAATTGCCCGTCGCATTGGACCAACCCTGAAAGCCAAAGGTCTGATCTTTGTCGGCCTGGATATCATTGGCGATCGCCTCACTGAAATTAACGTCACCAGCCCAACCTGTATTCGTGAAATCGAAGCAGAGTTCCCGGTCTCTATTACCGGAATGCTGATGGATGCCATTGAGGCTCGTCTACAGAAATAAATACGTTGCCGGATGGCGACGCCCTCGCGTCTTATCCGGCCTGGAATTGCACCCCGTAGGCCGGATAAGGCGCACCCTTCATCCGGCAACGCTATTTTCAGAGGGTGACATCTTCTCGCTTTGCCCACATACTGGGCGCTGTTGCTTTTTTGAACCAGGAAACAGAACCTCTGACAATGAATTTACAGCATCACTTTCTTATTGCCATGCCTGCTCTCCAGGATCCTATTTTCCGCCGCGCTGTGGTGTACATCTGTGAACATAATGAGAACGGTGCGATGGGGATTATCGTCAATAAGCCCCTGGAAAACTTACAGATTGAAGGGATTCTGGAAAAGCTGAAGATCACGCCTGAAGGACGCGATCCGTCCATCCGTCTGGATAAAGCAGTGATGCTCGGCGGCCCGTTGGCGGAAGACCGCGGATTTATTCTGCATACCCCGCCCGCCCGTTTTGCATCCAGTATCTTAATTTCCGATAACACCATCATCACGACATCCCGCGATGTTTTAGAAACCTTAGGTACCCAGGAACAACCGTCCGAAGTGCTGGTCGCATTAGGTTATTCATCCTGGGAAAAGGGCCAGCTTGAACAAGAACTGTTGGATAACGCCTGGCTCACCGCCCCCGCCGATCTCAACATCTTGTTTAAAACACCGATCGCCGATCGCTGGCGCGATGCTGCAAAACTTATCGGCATAGATATTTTGACCATGCCTGGCGTGGCGGGACATGCATAATGAGTGAAACGTTACTCTCGTTTGATTTTGGTACCAAAAGCATTGGCGTGGCGATTGGCCAACGTATTACCGGCACAGCCAGACCCCTACCTGCTATCAAAGCTCAGGACGGTACGCCGGACTGGAATTTGATTGAACGTTTGCTAAAAGAGTGGCAACCAGATGAAATCATCGTCGGCCTGCCGCTCAATATGGATGGTACTGAGCAACCCCTGACCGCACGCGCGCGCAAATTCGCCAACCGCATTCATGGCCGTTTCGGTGTCACCGTGACATTGCATGACGAACGGCTAAGTACCGTCGAAGCCCGCTCCGGCCTGTTTGAACAGGGTGGATACCGTGCGCTGAATAAAGGCAAAGTAGACTCCGCGTCTGCCGTTGTGATCCTCGAAAGCTATTTCGAACAGGGCTACTAAAGCCGCCCCTGCGCCTGTCGCAGCTGCAGACTTTGTGCAAATGTCTGCATACCTGATTGTTGCCCGGTTTGTATCACGCCGGGTAGCTGATGGTTCTTCCCTTCGCGGATCAGGTTGCCAACGGCGGGTGTGTTAACGAGCAACTCAAATAACGCCACCCGTCCGCCCTGCTTATCTTCTTCCAGTTTTTGTGAAAGCACTGCCCGCAGGCTATCCGCCAGTTGATTACGCACGGGATCTTTCTCTGATGCAGCAAAGGTGTCTACCAGCCGCGCAATGGCTTGTGCAGCCCCACGCGTGTGTAGCGTTGCCAGCACCAAATGCCCCGTTTCCGCCGCTGTTAAGGCCAGCCGGATGGTTTCAACATCGCGCAGTTCGCCCAGCAAAATGACGTCGGGATCTTCACGCAGCGCGCCGCGCAAGCCGGCGGCAAAAGAAGCACAGTGTGCGCCCACCTCCCGTTGTTGAATAAGACAGCGCTGGCTGGTGTAGCGATATTCAATCGGGTCTTCCAGCGTCAGAATATGCCCCGCAACATGGTGATTAAGGTGCTCCACCATCGCAGCCAGTGTGGTCGATTTGCCGCTACCGGTAGCTCCTGTAACCAGAATTAACCCATTTTCACTGTGCAGCAGGTCAGGTATAGCCTCGGGAGCCTGGAGATCGTCTAAACGAGGACAATCAAGCGGTAGCAATCTTAGCGCCAGCGACGTTCCCTGTTGATGAACAAAAGCGCTGGCGCGTAAACGCCGGGAATCTGCCAGCGCAATAGCAAAATCAATTTGCCCCTGCTCACGCCACTGTACCTGCTGTTGGTCGTTGAGCCAGTACATCAGCAGCGTCTCTACGTCCGGCGTAGTAAATGGCGCGATTTCCACCTTTCCCCGTATGCGCCAACGCGCAGGCCATGCATTGCACAGGTGTAGATCCGACACGTTATGCTTTACACTAAGGGCCACTATTTCTTCCATATTCATATGAACATCCTCGGAAAATGAACGATATCGCGCATAACCTGGCACATGTCCGGGACAAAATCTCAGCCGCCGCGACGCGTTGCGGGCGGTCTTCAGAAGAAGTTACGTTGCTTGCAGTCAGTAAAACCAAACCTGCGAGCGCCATCGAAGAAGCCATCGTCGCCGGGCAGCACGCCTTTGGCGAAAACTATGTTCAGGAAGGCGTGGATAAGATCCGCTACTTCAAAGAAAACGGTATTGAAGGTCTGCAGTGGCACTTTATCGGCCCGCTGCAGTCCAACAAGAGCCGTCTGGTAGCTGAACATTTTGACTGGTGTCATACAATCGACCGTCTGCGTATCGCGGCTCGCCTGAGCGAACAACGCCCGGCCGATCTGCCACCGCTGAATGTACTGATTCAGATAAATATCAGCGATGAGAATAGCAAGTCAGGTATTCCGCTGGCTGAGCTTGATGCGCTGGCCGCCGACGTCGCCGCGCTACCACGTATAACCCTACGTGGGCTGATGGCGATCCCGGCGCCAGAGTCAGATTATGTAAGGCAGTTTGAAGTTGCACAGCAAATGGCTGTAGCATTTGCCGGGTTGAAAACGCGCTACCCAGATATCGACACCCTCTCACTGGGGATGTCTGATGATATGGATGCCGCCATCGCGGCGGGTAGCACGATGGTGCGCATTGGCACTGCCATTTTTGGTGCTCGTGATTACACAAAAAATTAAGGAAAACTAAGGAACACCATGAATACGTTGACCTTCCTGCTCTCAACGGTAATTGAGCTGTATACCATGGCGCTGCTATTGCGCGTGTGGATGCAGTGGTCTCGCTGCGATTTTTACAACCCGTTCTCACAGTTTATTGTGAAAATCACCCAGCCCATTATTGGGCCATTACGCCGCATTATTCCACCGATGGGGCCGATTGACAGCGCATCAGCATTAGTTGCGCTCGTTCTCAGCTTTATCAAAGCCATCGTGCTGTTTAAGGTGGTCACGTTCCAGCCAATCATCTGGATCGCCGCGGTGTTGATCGTCCTGAAAACCATTGGATTGCTGATTTTCTGGGTTCTTTTAGTGATGGCAATCATGAGCTGGGTCAGTCAGGGTCGCAGCCCTGTGGAATACGTACTGATTCAACTGGCGGACCCGCTGCTGCGCCCTATCCGTCGCATACTTCCAGGCATGGGTGGAATCGACTTCTCCCCAATGATCCTGGTGCTGCTGCTCTATGTCATTAACATGGGGATCGCAGAGGTATTACAGGCGACAGGCAATATGTTGCTGCCGGGGCTGTGGATGGCGCTATGAGTGCCGTGACACCCTGCGATGACGGTCTGGTTTTACGGCTCTATATTCAGCCGAAAGCCAGCCGTGACAGTATTGTGGGTTTACATGGCGACGAGCTAAAAGTCGCCATTACTGCCCCGCCGGTCGACGGACAAGCGAACAGTCATCTGGTGAAGTTTCTCGGCAAACAGTTCCGCGTAGCGAAAAGCCAGATCGTCATTGAGAAGGGCGAGCTTGGCCGTCATAAACAGGTTAAAATTATTCATCCGCAACAGATCCCGCCAGCAATAGCGGCGCTAACTGATTAGGTATCCCATGCAAAAAGTTGTCCTCGCGACCGGCAATGCCGGTAAAGTGCGTGAACTCGCCTCTCTTCTGAGCGATTTCGGCCTTGATGTCGTTGCCCAAACGGATCTGGGCGTTGATTCCGCTGAAGAAACCGGCCTGACGTTTATTGAAAATGCCATTCTGAAAGCGCGCCATGCAGCGCAAATCACCGGGTTTCCTGCTATTGCCGATGATTCCGGTCTGGCGGTAGACGTGCTGGGCGGCGCGCCAGGTATCTATTCAGCACGCTATTCTGGTGAAGATGCGACTGACAAACAGAACCTGGAAAAGTTGCTGCATACTTTGCAGGATGTGCCCGACGAGAAGCGCCAGGCGCAATTCCACTGCGTACTGGTTTATATGCGCCACGCAGATGATCCGACCCCTATTGTTTGCCACGGAAGCTGGCCTGGCGTAATCACCCGCGAACCTGCCGGTACCGGTGGTTTTGGCTACGATCCTATCTTCTTTGTGCCGTCTGAAGGGAAAACCGCGGCAGAACTGACCCGTGAGGAGAAAAGTGCGATCTCCCACCGCGGACAGGCGCTGAAGCTGCTGTTAGATGCCCTGCGTAATGGTTAAGCTTCCACCGCTAAGTCTGTATATTCACATCCCGTGGTGCGTACAGAAATGCCCCTACTGTGATTTCAACTCGCATGCGTTGAAGGGCGAAGTCCCACATGACGACTACGTGCAACATCTGCTGAGCGATCTGGATACCGAGGTTACACACGCTCAGGGACGTGAAATAAAGACGATCTTTATTGGTGGCGGTACGCCGAGCCTGCTCTCTGGTCCGGCGATGCAAACGCTGCTGGACGGCGTGCGTGCACGCCTGAATCTGGCGGCAGATGCAGAAATCACGATGGAAGCGAACCCCGGAACTGTTGAAGCCGATCGCTTTGTCGATTATCAACGCGCCGGGGTCAACCGGATATCTATTGGTGTACAGAGCTTTAGCTCCGCCAAGCTCGAACGTCTGGGACGTATCCACGGACCGGAAGAAGCCAAACGTGCCGCGCACCTGGCGAGTGGTCTGGGGCTACGTAGCTTTAACCTTGATCTGATGCACGGTCTGCCGGATCAAACACTGGAAGAGGCGCTGGGCGATTTGCAGCAAGCTATCGCGCTGAATCCACCGCATCTCTCCTGGTATCAACTGACTATTGAACCCAACACGCTGTTCGGCTCTCGTCCACCCGTATTACCAGACGATGACGCGCTGTGGGATATTTTTGAACAAGGCCACCAGTTGCTGACCGCTGCCGGATATCAGCAGTATGAGACCTCAGCTTATGCAAAGCCGGGCTATCAATGTCAGCACAACCTGAACTACTGGCGCTTTGGTGACTATCTTGGCATTGGCTGCGGCGCACACGGTAAAGTCACATTCCCGGACGGGCGGATCCTGCGCACCACCAAAACGCGGCATCCACGCGGTTATATGCAAGGACGCTACTTAGAAAGTCAGCGTGATGTCGCTGAGGCCGATAAGCCGTTCGAGTTCTTTATGAATCGTTTCCGGTTACTGGAAGCCGCACCACGCGCTGAATTCACGCAATACACCGGGCTTAGCGAAGAAGTTATTCGTCAAAAGATTGAAGAGGCTATCGCGCAGGGCTATTTGAGCGAGTGCGATGAGTACTGGCAGATTACCCAGCACGGTAAGCTGTTTTTGAATTCGCTGCTGGAGCTGTTTCTGGCGGAGTAATACGGTAATGATATAGTGAACGTAGGCCTGATAAGCGTAGCGCCATCAGGCAATTTTCCGGATGGCGGCTGCGCCTTATCCGGCCTACGAAAGGCCAGGGCACAGCCACCTTCAGCTATTAATACTGATTAAACATTTCCTGAATCTGCTTAGGATCTTTGGTTTCAGTCAATGCCAGCTGCAGCAGAACACGCGCTTTTTGCGGGTTCAGCGAGCCTGAAGCCACAAATCCGTATTTCGCATCATCCACTTCTGCATCCTGGGTAGTTGCACCCGTCGGTACACGGGATGAACGTACGACTACCGTACCTTTATGCGCGGCAGTTGCCAGCGTATCAAAAATGGTTTTATACAGGTTGCCGTTACCTACACCCGCACTGACGATCCCGGCGTAACCGGCATCAACCAGCGCTTTTGCCGGCAGATCGGAAGCATTCGCGTAGTTGTAAACAATCCCCACTTTCGGCAGCTCGGTCAGCTTAGAAACATCAAACGGAGTCGATGTGGTGTGCTTACGCGCAGGCGTACGCTGGTAGTCGATTTTTCCGTTATGGATATAACCCAGCGGGCCATAGTTAGCGGATTTGAAGGTAGCGACATCGGTGGTATTGGTTTTGGTCACGTCGCGACCATCCATAACGGTGTCGTTCATCACCACCAGCACACCGCGGTTAGCTGAGGCTTTATCTGCGGCAGTTACCACTGCGTTATACAGGTTGAACGGGCCATCGGCGCTCATACCCGTAGACGGACGCATTGCGCCGACCAGTACCACCGGCTTGTTGCACTTCACGGTCAGGTCGAGGAAATAGGCGGTTTCTTCCATGGTATCCGTACCATGAGTAACCACAAATCCGTCAGTCTTATCGCACTCAGTGTTGATCTTCTTCGCCAGTGTTAACCAGACTTCGTCATTCATATCCTGGGAGCCGATATTCACTACCTGCTCACCTTTCACGACCGCAATGTCTTTCAACTGGGGCACTGCATCTACCAGGTTTTCTACACCAACTTTACCCGCCGTGTAGTTAGATTTTGTCGCGGAATCACCGCCACCAGCAATCGTCCCGCCAGTCGCTAAAATGGTGATATTGGGTAATGCCAGCGCTGCACCGCTGAAACCCATAACCAGTGCTGCCAGTGCCGTTTTTCTGAAAAACTCCATGTTATTTCTCCAGTTACTTGAATTTGCTGCATTATGTCCATCCCACAGATGAATAATGTGACGCAATCCAATTAACCAGATTTATATTTCCATGAAATTGTTATTCTTAGAGATGGATATCAAAAAAGAAGATAAACACAAAATAAAACGGCACAGAAATGTTTCTATGCCGTTAAAAAGAGGTGAATATTATTTCAGAGTGCTAACCAGGGATTTACGGTTATCTTCCAGCATCACGACGCGTGCGCAAACATCTTTGCCAAACTGCTGGAAGTCTTGTTCCTGATTCTTCCACTCATTCTGAATTGACGTTTGCAAACCGCCCAGACTACCGAGCACGCCCTGCAGTGGATTACCACCGCCTTTGAGCACGGCTTTCGCTCCCATCTCGTTGATGCTGTCCTGCAAAATACCGCCCATCGCCTGATTGACCAGCTGTTGTCCGTCCGCGCGGACCTGATCAATCGCCTTATAATGGAAGGTCAGACCGTCTGTACGGTGCTCGATGATGCGGTTCATCTGCTCTTTCAATTGCGCATCCAGCTTGGTTAAGCGGCCACGCATGTTGCTGCTTTCACCCACTTCTTTGGCGATGATTTTATCCAGTGCCACACGACCTTTCTCTACGCGCGCTCTGGCACCTTCGTCAATCCACGGCAGGCTGCTACGCAACGCCGCCTGATAATCTTTGGCCTGCTCACGCTGTGCGGCGTTCAGGTTGTACTGTTTACCGTTAAAGGTGACATCGCCGGCCTGGGTAATAATCAGGTCGCCGTTCTCGCCCTTCACCTGCACCGCTTGTGGGCTCAAAATCACATCGTCACGCGGGGTGACGCTGCACTGGTAATCTGCATGTGCGGCCATCGCCGTGAACGTTAGGACTGCCGCCAGCAGCGTTTTGCGCATCATATCTTTCCCTCAATACAAATCGGGCCGGCATTTGCCGACCCTTTGCTACTTAGTCCCACCAAATATCGAAAAGTTCGCTGGTGCGCACTTCTTCGAGTTTGTGCTCTTCCAGCCACTTACGCACGATTGCCTGATGCTCTTCAGTGCATTTGCCGATTTCCTGCAGGCAGATCAGACCTTCCCAGGCCAGATAGCCGCTGCCGTCAAAAGCCAGCTTGTTCGGCTCAATCACTTCATCAATAAAGTCATCAACGATTTTATCGACCTGCTCGCCCGATGTACCTTCCGGGAAACGCCATGCAACCGAAAATCCGACTTCCTGGAATTCGTCGATGTGCATTTTTTTACGCAGACGACGGCTACGGTTCTTTGCCATTATTTCACCCTCTCGAACATTAAGTCCCATACGCCGTGGCCAAGACGATGACCACGTTGTTCAAATTTGGTTACCGGGCGCGATTCCGGGCGCGGTACATAATCGTTACTCTCTGACTGATTTTTATATCCGTCAATGGAGGACATCACTTCAAGCATGTGTTCCGCATAAGCTTCCCAGTCGGTTGCCATGTGGAAAACGCCGCCAGGCTTCAGTTTGCTCAAAATGTGTTCAGCAAACGGCACCTGAACGATACGGCGTTTATTATGACGTGCTTTATGCCATGGGTCAGGGAAAAACAGCTGAACCATAGATAAAGAATTGTCAGGAATCATTTTATGCAGGACTTCAACGGCATCATGGCACATTACGCGCAGGTTCTCGACGCCCTCTTCATGGGCTGATGCCAAACACGCGCCAACGCCCGGAGAATGAACTTCAATACCAAGGAAATTTTGTTCCGGACGCGCTTTCGCCATCGCTACCAGCGAAGCGCCCATACCAAAACCAATTTCCAGCGTCACTGGCGCATCGCGACCGAACAGCGTTGTAAAATCCACGGGCTCTTCGCTGAACTCAACGCCCATCACCGGCCAGTAGTTTTCCAGCGCGTGTTCCTGCCCTTTCGTCAGTCGCCCCTGGCGACGAACAAAACTACGAATCCGGCGCAAAGGGCGGCCGTTTTCATCAAATTCCGGTGAAATGACGTCGTTCTTCATAAAAGTTTAGTCTGCTGTGTTTGAGTTCCGAAAACGGGCATTATCCAAAGTTAGTTGCCGGATGCAAGTAAAGGAAGAAAGTGAGCAGCGGAAAGTTCCGGTTTACACCCTGTTGCCTCTGTGCTGCAATCTTGCCCCCGGCAATAATGAAACGGTAATCATGCAAGCGTCTCAATTTTCAGCTCAGGTGTTGAGCTGGTACGACAAATACGGGCGGAAAACGTTGCCCTGGCAAATTGACAAGACGCCTTACAAAGTATGGCTCTCAGAAGTCATGCTGCAACAAACCCAGGTTGCGACCGTTATCCCTTATTATGAGCGTTTTATGGCGCGCTTCCCAACGGTTACGGATTTAGCCCATGCACCGCTGGATGAAGTGTTGCATTTATGGACCGGCCTTGGCTATTACGCCCGTGCCCGAAATCTGCATAAGGCCGCGCAGCAGGTGGTCACCCTGCATGGTGGAGTATTTCCACAGACCTTTGATGAAGTGGCTGCGTTGCCAGGCGTTGGACGTTCAACGGCAGGCGCGATCCTTTCGCTTTCTCTGGGTCAGCATTTTCCGATTCTCGACGGCAACGTTAAACGCGTGCTGGCTCGCTGTTATGCTGTCAGCGGCTGGCCTGGTAAGAAAGAGGTCGAGAAGAAACTGTGGGAACTGAGCGAGCAAGTCACACCTGCCCGCGGCGTTGAGCGTTTCAACCAGGCAATGATGGACTTAGGGGCAATGGTCTGCACGCGCTCAAAACCTAAGTGCTCCCTGTGCCCATTAGAAAATGGCTGTGTGGCGACCGCCAATGCAAGCTGGGCACAATACCCCGGTAAAAAGCCCAAACAGACGTTACCCGAACGGACGGGCTATTTTTTACTGATGCAACATGATGATGAGGTGCTGCTCGCGCAGCGCCCACCCAGCGGCTTATGGGGGGGATTATACTGTTTTCCGCAGTTTGACGATGAAGATGGGCTTCGTCAGTGGCTGGCGCAACGACAAATTAACGCAGATAATCTGACCCAACTTAATGCGTTTCGCCATACCTTTAGCCATTTCCATTTAGATATTGTGCCTATGTGGCTTCGCGTGTCCTCATTCACCGCATGCATGGATGAAGGCAACGCGCTCTGGTATAACTTAGCGCAACCGCCGTCAGTCGGCCTGGCGGCTCCCGTGGAGCGTTTGTTACAGCAATTACGCGCCGGTACGCAGATTTAACGTATCGGTCGATAGAGAGGATTTTTTAATGAGCAGAACAATTTTTTGCACTTTCCTGCAACGCGAAGCCGAAGGCCAGGATTTTCAGCTGTACCCGGGCGACCTGGGAAAACGCATTTATAACGAGATTTCTAAAGAAGCGTGGGCGCAGTGGCAGCATAAACAAACCATGCTGATTAACGAGAAAAAACTCAATATGATGAACGTCGAGCACCGCAAACTGCTGGAACAGGAAATGATCAACTTCCTGTTTGAAGGTAAGGATGTGCATATTGAAGGCTATACTCCAGAGTCATAAGAACCGTTGCCGGATGGCGCTGCGCTTATCCGGCCTACGATTTTATCTGGTCCTTGCAAATAACAAACACAACACGCACTCCCGGAATGATGAAAAAATTTCTCGCGCTTGCCGTTATTGCGCCGTTGCTCATCTCCTGTTCCAGTTCGACCAAGAAAGGCGATTCCTATAATGAAGCCTGGGTCAAGGATACCAACGGTTTTGATATTCTGATGGGGCAGTTTGCCCATAACATTGAGAATCTGTGGGGATTTAAGGAAGTGCTAATTGCGGGTCCGAAGGACTACGTGAAGTATACCGATCAGTATCAAACCCGCAGCCATATCAACTTCGATGACGGTACAATCACTGTCGAGACCATTGCCGGGACAGATCCCGCCGGACACCTGCGTCGGGCGATCATCAAGACATTGCTGATGGGCGATGATCCGGGATCTATCGATCTCTATTCCGATGTCGATGACATCAAAATTTCCAAAGAACCGTTCCTCTACGGACAGGTGGTGGATAATACCGGCCAACCGATTCGCTGGGAGGGACGTGCCACTAACTTTGCCAACTATCTGCTACAAACGCGCCTGAAGAGCCGCAGCAACGGGCTGCGTATCATCTATAGCGTGACCATCAATTTGGTACCAAACCACCTTGATAAGCGTGCGCATAAGTACGTTGGTATGGTGCGTCAGGCATCACGGAAGTATGGCGTTGATGAGTCGCTGATTCTGGCTATCATGCAGACCGAATCCTCTTTTAACCCCTATGCGGTCAGCCATGCCGATGCGTTGGGACTCATGCAGGTAGTCCAACATAGCGCCGGGAAAGATGTGTTCCGTTCTCAGGGGCGCTCAGGTACGCCAAGCCGCAGCTTCCTGTTCGACCCAGCCAGTAACATTGATACGGGTACGGCCTATCTGGCAATGCTCAACAACGTCTATCTGGGCGGTATTGATAATCCAACCTCGCGTCGCTATGCGGTCATCACCGCCTATAACGGCGGCGCGGGAAGCGTGCTGCGCGTTTTCTCTAACGATAAAATTCAGGCCGCGAATATTATCAATAGCATGTCACCTGGTGACGTTTACCAAACTCTGACCACGCGACATCCCTCTGCAGAATCACGTCGCTATCTTTACAAGGTCAATTCCGCACAGAAAACCTATCGACGTCGATAATCCCCTCCTCCTCTGCCCGCTCATTCCCGCGGCAGAGGAGGAAAAAGCGTTAACTCCGTCACTATTTTGCTTTGCAATTAGAAATTGTTTGCAAATATTTGTCACAGCTAACAAAAAAAGAGTGTCTCTCATTGATAGAATCACATCATATTGCAACGGCAAATGTGCCTTTTAAAACATCCATCCGCATTACGGTGTGAGGAAATTAACATGAATCTTAAGCTGCAGCTGAAAGTTCTCTCGTTTCTGCAGTTCTGCCTGTGGGGTAGTTGGCTGACAACCCTCGGCTCCTATATGTTTGTCACCCTTAAATTCGACGGTGCATCCATCGGCGCAGTGTATAGCTCGCTGGGGATTGCCGCCGTGTTTATGCCGACCCTGTTAGGGATCGTGGCTGACAAATGGATCAGTGCAAAATGGGTTTATGCGCTTTGCCACCTGGTCGGTGCAGGAACGCTGTTCGCCGCAGCCGAAGTGACCACGCCTGGGGCAATGTTCTTTGTGATTTTGCTTAACTCGCTGGCCTATATGCCAACATTGGGGTTAATCAACACCATCTCTTACTATCGCTTGCAGTCTGCCGGGATGGATATTGTCACCGACTTCCCACCAATCCGTATCTGGGGCACCATCGGCTTTATTCTGGCCATGTGGGCAGTCAGCTTCTCTGGCTTTGAACTGAGCCATATGCAGCTTTATATCGGCGCAACATTATCCGTCGTATTGGTCCTGTTCACCCTGACGCTGCCACACATTCCGGTTGCCAACCAGCAGAAAAACCAGAGCTGGACATCAATGCTTGGCCTGGATGCCTTTGCGCTGTTTAAAAACAAGCGTATGGCCATTTTCTTCATCTTCTCAATGATGCTGGGCGCAGAATTGCAGATTACCAATATGTTCGGTAATACCTTCCTGCACAGCTTCGATAACAACCCGCTGTTCTCTGGTAGCTTTATCGTTGAGCACGCGTCGGTGATGATGTCTATTTCCCAGATCTCTGAAACCCTGTTTATCCTGACCATCCCGTTCTTCTTAAGCCGTTACGGTATCAAGAACGTTATGCTTATCAGTATTGTGGCGTGGATGTTGCGCTTCGGTCTGTTTGCTTACGGCGATCCGACTCCGTTCGGTACCGTGCTGCTGGTTCTGTCGATGATTGTTTACGGTTGTGCCTTCGACTTCTTCAACATCTCGGGCTCCGTGTTTGTAGAGAAAGAGGTACGTCCTGAAATCCGCGCCAGTGCACAGGGTATGTTCCTGATGATGACCAACGGCTTCGGTTGTATTCTGGGTGGGCTGGTGAGCGGTAAAGTGGTTGAGTACTACACGCTGAATGGTATCACTGACTGGCAGACGGTGTGGCTGATCTTCGCTGGCTACTCACTGGTTCTGGCCTTCGCTTTCGTGGCTCTGTTTAAATATAAACACGTACGCGTTCCGACTGGCACGCAGACTATCGCACATTAATCTTTATTGATGAAAAAAGGTCACCTAATGGTGACCTTTTTTTGGCCAGATGGCGCTTACTTCACGACATAGCCATACAGACGCTTAATACCGTCCGCATCAGTCTCACTGTAAACGCCCTGCAACTCCGGCGAAAAGCCCGGCAGCAGGTTCACGCCCTCTTCCAGCGCCAGAAAATAACGCTGTACCGCCCCGCCCCATACTTCACCTGGCACCACGCACAACACACCAGGAGGATAAGGCAATGCTCCCTCAGCAGCTATACGGCCTTCCGCATCGCAAATGCGAACCAGTTCAACATCACCACGAATAAAAGCGCTGTTGGCATCCTGCGGGTTCATCGCCACGGCAGGCAGGCTCGCCTGACGGAACATGGCCTTTTGCAGATCCTTCACATCAAAGCTGACGTACAGTGAATGCATCTCCTGACACAGTTCACGCAACGTGTAGTCCCGGTAACGTACCGGATACTTATTGAAGATTGTCGGCAACACGTCAGCCAGCGGCGTGTCATCTTCAATATGCTGTTCAAACTGCGCCAACATAGCTACCAGCTGTGCCATTTTTTCTGCGCTTTCTGCCGGAGTGAGCAGGAACAGAATCGAGTTCAGATCGCACTTCTCCGGCACGATGCCATTTTCACGCAGGTAGTGCGCCAGAATCGTTGCCGGGATGCCGAACGCCGTGTATTTCCCGGTTTGTGCATCAATGCCGGGGGTGGTTAGTAGCAACTTGCAGGGATCGACAAAATACTGGTCACGCGCATAACCGGAAAAGCCATGCCATTTTTCGCCAGGTTCAAAGCTAAAGAAGCGACGCTCACTGGCAATCACCGCCGTCGGATAGGTTTCCCACGGTTTACCATCAACCACTGGGGGAATAAACGGCTGAATCATCTTACAGCGGGTAAGTATCGCTTTACGGGCCTCAATTCCCAGCGCTACGCACTCCGCCCATAACCGACGTCCACTTTCGCCTTCATGTATTTTGGCATTCACATCTAACGCCGCAAACAGCGGATAAAACGGGCTGGTGGAAGCATGCAGCATAAACGCGTTATTCAGGCGCTTATGCGGGCAGAAACGCGCCTGACCACGAATATGGTTATCCTTTTTGTGGATCTGCGAAGTTTGCGAGAATCCGGCCTGCTGTTTATGCACCGACTGGGTAACTAAGATCCCCGGATCGTTAGCATTCAGCTCCAACAGCAGCGGTGATCCATCAGCCATCATCGGGATAAATTGCTCGTAGCCAACCCATGCGGAATCAAACAGGATGTAATCACACAGGCTACCGATCTTATCGATCACCTGGCGGGCGTTGTAGATTGTCCCGTCATAGGTTCCAAGCTGGATAATCGCCAGGCGGAACGGACGCGGCTGGTCAGCCTTTTGCGGTGCGACTTCACGGATTTGCTGGCGCAGATACGCCTCATCAAAGCAGTGTTCATCAATGCCGCCAATAAAGCCAAACGGATTACGCGCTGCTTCCAGATAAACCGGTGTCGCCCCCGCCTGGATCAGCGCACCGTGGTGGTTCGACTTATGGTTGTTACGGTCAAAAAGCACCAGATCGCCACGCGTCAGCAGCGCATTGGTCACCACTTTATTTGCTGCAGAGGTCCCGTTCAGCACAAAATAGGTTTTATCGGCGTGGAAGACTTTAGCCGCAAACTTTTGTGCATGCTTCGCGGACCCCTCATGAATCAGCAGATCGCCGAGCTTAACGTCAGCATTGCACATATCCGCGCGAAACAGGTTCTCGCCAAAGAATTCATAGAAATGACGACCCGCAGGGTGCTTCTTAAAAAACTCGCCATGCTGGTGTCCTGGGCAGGCAAAGGTGCTGTTCCCCATTTCAACATACTGCGTCAGCGTGTCATAGAAGGGTGGCAGCAGATCTTCCTCATACCGACAGGCGGCAGACTCCAGTTCCAGCCAGTCCTGCGCATTGCCGCAGATAACCGCCTCAACGTCGGCGGGTACATCCACGTTGGTCTCTGAAAATATAAACACCGGTAAGTGAAACCCGGTGCGTTTTAGCAAAGCCAGGATCCCGCTGCGGCTGTCCGCAACGGTAATGACGACTGCCGCGACGTCAGTAAAATCGGTACTGTCCAGCGTCACCACCTTGCGATGAGTAGACAGACGAGAAACCAGTTCACCACTGGCGGCAATATTCATTGATTTCATAAGCGCAAAAACCCGTATCGGGAGAATCAAAAGTCCCGGGCAAAGCCGCATTGCTATGCCCCTCGAAATGACAGGTCAAACTGGTCACCAGCCCCGACCGCCAGACATCAGTAAAAGCAGATAGCCTCTGATTTTACTGTTATCCTGCAGTGAGCGTGCGCTGCCGTCACCGCATGGTGAGAGAATAAAGAGATGTTGCAGGAAGGGGCAAACGTCGCGCAGAAAGGTGATGTAAGGGTAATAATAACATCCCAGGCAGCCCCATTCAGACAGGAGAAAATTCGCGCAATCATGGCAGCTTTCACTATCAGGCGCAAGATAAAATCCAGTGCATAGACCTCACAGATAAACAAGCATTCTATCGAATATTAGCGTCATAATAATGCATTCTGAAAACATAATTATACCCAACTCATTTCATTTAATATCAAGATGATAATGGATATGCAGGAGCGAATGTGGTAATCGGACCCTTTATCAATGCCAGCGCCATTTTACTCGGTGGCGTTCTTGGTGCGCTGCTCAGTCAGCATTTACCAGAACGAATTCGGGTCTCTATGACCTCTATTTTCGGGCTGGCCTCGTTAGGCATCGGTATCTTACTGGTCATCAAGTGCGCCAATTTGCCGGTGATGGTGCTGGCAACGCTGGTCGGCGCGCTGATCGGCGAGTTCTGTCATCTGGAAAAAGGCATTAATACCGCGGTCGCCAAAGCACAGCAGCTTTTCACCAAATCGGATGTCAATGCAACACACGAATCTTTCATCCAAAGCTACGTGGCTATCATCGTGCTGTTTTGCGCCAGCGGAACCGGGATCTTCGGGGCGATACATGAAGGGATGACCGGCGATCCTAATATTTTAATCGCGAAGTCATTTCTCGATTTCTTCACCGCTATTATCTTCGCCTGCTCGCTAGGAATCGCCGTGTCTGCCATTTTCATACCGATGCTGGCAATCCAGCTGACGCTCGCCACCTGCGCGGCTCTGATTTTACCGCTGACAACCCCAGCCATGATGGCTGATTTCAGCGCGGTAGGCGGACTGCTGTTGCTGGCGACGGGTCTACGTATTTGTGGAATCAAAATGTTTGCGGTGGTGAATATGCTTCCCGCCCTGCTACTGGCAATGCCGCTTTCCGCAGCATGGACTGCATTTTTTGCCTGAGAATGCGTGCAATACCAGCAATGTGGTGATAGATTGTGCAGTCTGCATTGATTTGAAGAAATTTCGTTGACGAAACGAGGTGAATCGGGTTTAATGCGCCTCGTTGCCCGGATAGCTCAGTCGGTAGAGCAGGGGATTGAAAATCCCCGTGTCCTTGGTTCGATTCCGAGTCCGGGCACCACTATTTAAAGAACCCAGCCTATGGCTGGGTTTTTGCTTTTGGAGAAACGTGATTTACTAGCGGACTTTGCTCGATTATTTGCCGCCAGAGACTCCTCCTCCGTTGTTAATTTCATTATGATCATTTTCCCTGTCCATCAACAAACTGTATCTCGCCAACAACTGGCGCAAATGACTGTCTATCGCCACAGCTAAGGCCTGATTGCGTGATGACTGTTGCGCGAATTGCCGTAAGCGCTCTTCCACAGGCGGTGTCTGGCTAAACAACTGTGTGATGGTAAAAACCTGCGATTTCAGTTCACTGACGGTCATATATTTACCGCGTTTTTCGTCCAGCGCATTCAACTGGTTTGCCAATTGCTGTAGTTTCATCATTCCCTGATACCAGCCATTAAGACTTTGCGGGGCAAGTGCTGTTGCTTCCTGTTGATGTCGCCACTGACTGGCAAGCTGTCTTACTTCAGCATTGTCCGGGAACAGGGCTCGCAGTTGTTGTATCAGCTGTGTTTCCTGGCGAAAAGTTGAGTCTGGCGGTAATAGAGACAAGCGTTCCAGCTGCTGTCGGGTACGGAGAGTAATCACTTCTGGTTGCAGTTTTTGCTGTCTTAATACCTGCAGCTGCGCCATCGTCAACGGCTCAGGAGCCACGGCCAATGAAGTGTTCAGCTGTGCAACCAAAGGTTCAGCCCGATGACATGCCTGCCAGCCCCACAGCGATGCGCCCCCCGCCACCAGCATCAGCGCCATTCCCGCCACAAACGCTTTCCAACGTACTGGAGGAGCAATATTTACCGTAGATTCTGACGGTGCGACAAAAACCCATTGATGGTAACCGTCAGATTCGGCAATCGTATCCGCATGACGGGTAGTGGAGGCAGTCAGTGTTTCGCTTGTAGATGCTGATGGCAGACCTGGTGGCACGCTGTTTTCCAGCCTTACCACCGTATTGTGTAACTGTACGCGCAGCGCTTCTGTCTGACCGAAGTCTGTCAGCTCCCGCTTTTGTAACACCTCCCCAAAATAGGAGATATGTTGCAAAGCCTGATGTAATTGCGGGAGATCGGCATAAGATAAGGTCAGCGTACGCATCATCTGCTGAAGCCGTTTACTCAGCGCACTGAGGATTTCCATTCGCGCACGGGGCGACTGCGGCCACAGCGATCCCCACTGACGGGAGATCAGTACCGCCAGTATTGCCAACCCTTCGTTCAATCCCCCCACCCCAGCCAACTGCAGCCGCGTCAGAGTGTACCAGGCAGCCGTCTGCAACTCCGCGCCATTTTGCTCAAACAGAGAAAGACAGAGCTTTTCGGCATATAACCAGTCCACATCCGGGCGCGCCGGATGCGTCAGTTTACTTAGTTCATCGCGCAATGGGGTAAAATCGGGAAGGCCGCGTGGATCGCCGCCAGTCTTTAACATTCTTTGACTATTCACTCAGTGGTTCCTGAAAATCCATGCAGGTTAATTTCGTCAGATGGCAGCTAATACCGCTTCCCGGAGCAGTGCCCCTTCGCACTCAATACGCCGTATGAATAAACTCGATGAATACTGCCAAAAATAAAAGTTAATATTCACAAGCCTGCTGGGGTAAAAGAGCGGTAATCAGGCGAAAAAAGGTATCTTCGTCGAACATCTGCTGTGGCAGGGAGATGTCATTTTTCGGCGCGTACATCCAGACGCTGACGTTACCTGCCCGCCTGTATAAGCGTCCTAATACAGTAAGGTGTTCTCCGGTCTGGAGGGTTATCTCCACGCACCCCGTCACGCCCTGACCGTACAAAAATACCGGCAGAAATTTTACAGCCTGGTTTTCATAACGCAGAACGAGGCCGGGGACATCAAAAGCCCCGCCCTCCACCAGCAGATCGGTGACAGAAACAGGTATTGTTTGCACCTCTATCCCCGTATCCACCAGCCACCCGGTCATCTGTTCCTGAAGTTGCGTCATGCGCGAGCGAAATGTGGCGATATCAGCCTGATGCTTAGTGACGGGCAAGCCGGGGAGCGTCTGTCTGGCCTGCAGTTTTTTCAGAAAGTGTGATTTTGCTGACATGATGTTATCTGGCCTTTCACGCTGGAGAGAAAAAAGAAGAGCCATATCCTGGAGGTATTCCCGAGATACTGCTGTTGCTTAAGATGTCGGAGCAAAACACGCCCTTCAGGCATAAACTTCGTACCATAACGCACCAGGCCAATACCGTTGAGTTCAGCATCAATAGCATAGAGAAGCTCTCCCGGAACAATCTGTTCGAGTAGTACCACCTTAATGCTTTTCAGGCGCGGTTCATATTTGAGCAGCACCGCCGACAGCACGCCCATCAGTTCATGGGCGGTGCCGGGCATCCCCTGCAGGGTTTTGGTCATATCCGGCAAGCCATAGTCCGGCAGATGCGCCAGCGTCCCGGCGCGACAGTTGAGGATGCGCTGCATGTTATCCAGTACCGAGAGAATGGCCTGGTTTTGTTCACTGACCTGATGGAGATCGAGGCCACCAGTGAAGTTGCCGTAGAGCGTTTCATAGAGTGAAGGACGGGAGGATTCACTCATCTTTTAGCGCCTGCAGGGTCAGTCGGTTGTTCCCCGCCTCAATAACGCGGGCTTTATCCGGATCAAGATCATCGCGGCTCAGTACCACCCGCCAGGTGTTGTTCACCTGGTCCGGTGACATAAACATGCCAGCTACTGCCACATACTGCGCACTCTCTTCCATCGGCATATCAACCGTCACTGCCCCGCCCGGCTGCAGGCGGATATCTTTCTCAGCTACCAGGTCTGCTTTAATGGCCTGGCTGTCCGCCTTGAACAGTGACGGGTAGTCTGTCGTGTCAAATGTTTTCCGGTCTTTGAGCTGGTAAATACGCACTACTGTGGACAGTGCCACGCCACCCGCATTGCTGTTGACGGCCTCGCGGGCGTGAATATCCAGATGCAGGTTTTTTATCTGCTTATAAAAAATCGATTTGGTCACGGCAACAGTGCCGTCTGTCACTTTTTGAGTCAGCCCACAGCCCGCCAGTATCAGTGTGATACCAACGGCCAGCGCAGCCAGAGGAAATTTACCAGCGGTAATCGCCATCTTCATCGGTCTCCCTGCGGTGAATATTTTCCTGTACCCGCTCATAGCGGCCAAGATTGATGGTTATGGTTTTGGGGGGCGTGACGCGGTTCGCTGCATTCAGCGGCCGTATCACGGCGGTACGACCCAACTGCGCTGCGCCAGCTTTGGGGTGAGTGCTCATCATCGCGTCGGGTAGCAGGCTACGGTCGACACACAGCTGCAGGCGGACATCCAGGCGAGACCCAAGATACACATGCAGCAGCGCCATTAAATCCGTGTGAAGCTCCCCGCCCGGTAACCAGCCCAGCACTTCTGCCGTGTCAGTGGTGGCCAGTCGCATCAGTATCTGGCTGTTCACGTCGGTGGCATAGTTGCCCATCACCGGGCGGTTTGTCAGGGTGACGGGCTGGCTGACGCTCATGGTCAGGGGCTTCTTCAGCGGCACACGGCGTTTGTCGTGGTGCCAGATTTTCGCCTGCGTGCCGGGTGGAGGGTCGATTCGCTATTCCGCACGCCCATCAGGCGAACAAGAAGCGAACGCGCCTGGCTGACCATGCCCTCATCAGCACGGAGCTTCCACTCCGGATGCATCACCAACTGCGTACCATAGAATGACAGCAGCGACGGAGCCATCCCTTGCCAAACACCGTCTTTCACGCCATCTCGTCTTGGCCAGTCGTGCAGCAGCGCCGAACTAAACCAGACCGCATCCATGTGTTCCGGACGCGCCAGCATCAGGTAGAGCTTAAGCTGGTCATAGGTGGTTTTTGCCATCTGCTCACGCCGCGGGCTACCCGGTGGCAACGCATTAAAGGCACTGAGCTGAGCCCCCAGGTGAACAGCGGCGGCATCACGCAGCAAAGGTTGTGCGCTGTCCTGATAAACGGCATATGTGCCGCAGCGGATACTTTCGAAATATTACGCAGTAATGCGACATCCTGCGCTGAGGCATCGAACTCATACGAAGAAATCAGTGCGGCAACAGGCTCTCCGCCAGGGGTATCGTATTCATCAATATAGGTTTGTTTATACAGTCCGCTCTGAGTCACTTCCGGGCTGTCTTCAAAATCCTGGCGCAGTTCCTCTTTGGACATATCCAGCAGTTCGATTTTCACGTTCTGGCGGAAATCTGTTTTGTCGACCAGCGACTTCAGACCGCACCACAGGCTTTCTACTGCCTGAAACGCTTCATGATGCATCACGGCATCCAGCTGGCGGCTAATCTGATAATCCAGTTCAGCGATATGGTGATCAATCAGGTTCCTGTCCAGTTTCTCGACTTTTGCACCGGATTTCGTCAGGCACTCGAGAAAGACCTGCATCCCGGCCGTTAAACGCTCATCAGCGGTCGCATCAGACATTGCCTGCGCATCCTGCCAGATATCCANCGCACTCAGTTCAGATACCGGATTCAGATTAATTTTTTCAAACAGGGACGCGTAAACCCCATTCGCCGAAGCGCGTTCCAGTACAACGCTTTCTCCACCCACAGCACTTTCATTTTGAACAGACATGAGCATTCCTTGTTAATCCGTTATAACGTCGTGATGGTTAAGGTTGTTTTGGTGCCAGAGATGACAGTTCGGCTCTGAGCTCCGCGCTGAGCGCCGGGTTCAGCAGAATTTTTTCCAGCTCCTTTCGAAAAGCCTGGTTATCCAGCAGATTGGCCTTTAAATCACGCAGCAGGTTGCGCATGGAAAGCATGGCTTTCAGCTGGGGTATTTGTCTGGAAATCTGTTCCGGTGAGAAATCTTTCATGTTCCGGAATGTCAGACTGATGGCGTCCTCGCTGCCGTCATCAGCAAGCGTATTTTTAACAGTGAGGTCGACTCTGGGAGAATAATCAGAAAGAACAGCATCGAAATTGTTTTTAGTTATATTGGTTTTTTCACGTCCGGATAAGGGTGAGAAATCCTGACCATTACTGAAATCACCTGCAACCAGTAATTTCAACGGCAATTCTGTTTTCTTGCTCGCCCCGCCGGTATGCAGGTCAAGTTTTAGGTTAACGCGTGCCTTTGGCACCTCATTCTGGAAACTGTCAGCCATCTCATCATCCCTCTGTTTATCGCTGTACACACTCGTCACACTACAGTTCTTTACAGACGATAATAGAATAATGATCTGCATNAGATCAAATAATCAGATCTTTAACCTTAAATAAGGAAATTCTTAAGCATTTTACTCTATTCAATAATGAGGAATTACTCGTTTTGGCAGAAAAACACGCCACAATTAATGCCTGACACACGCATTTATATCGAAAGAGTCAAAATTAGCAGAGCGTTATTGGAAGTTCGATTTTAATTTGATGTACATCAACACTTAAAATATGAAAAACCCCATCAAAAACCAGAGAGAAATTCATATATAGAATTAGTAAATAGAAGGGAAATAAAAAATAGATTGGATATATTATCGTATTG